>BFAU01000159.1 GCA_008975185.1 bacterium MnTg04
ATTCCTGACGGTTGCCGTCGAAAATATGGCGAACGCGATCAAAACGGTCAGCGTCCAGCGTGGCCACGATGCCCAGGAGTTCGCCCTGTATTGCTTTGGCGGCGCCGGCGGGCAACTTTGCTGCCGGGTCGCGGACAGCCTCGGCATGCGGCGGATTTTGATCCACCCTCAGGCCGGTGTGTTGTCGGCGTTGGGTATGGGGCTGGCCGAGATCCGCGATCTGCGGCAACAGACGGTCTCGGCCATTCTCGACGAGAAATCGCTGGCCGACCTGCAACCGCTCGCCGACCGGCTGACCCAACAGTCACGCGAAGCGGTCGCCGCGCAGCAAGCAGCAGGCCGGAGCGTACACACCCGATGCCAGGCGCAGCTTCGCTATCAGGGTTCCGACAGTGTGTTGACGGTCGCTTGGTCCGATCCGGCCGCGATGAAAAAGGATTTCGCAAGCGCTCATCGCGCGCACTATGGCTTTTCGGTTTCCGGCCAGGCCGTCGTAATCGAAAACCTCGCGGTGGAATCGATTGGTGAACCGGAAAACATCCAGCCAGCGTTATTGGCGGCATCGCCGTTGCCGGATGCGGTCGCGCAGTTGCCCTTTTATTGCCCGGGCGGCTGGCGAACTGCTGACTGGTTCGACCGCGTTGACCTGGGGGCTGGCTGTGCCATCGATGGCCCGGCAATAATTTTCGATGATTCTGCGACCACGGTTGTCGATCCCGGGTGGCGAGCCGGCGTTCTCGATGACGGGCACTTGCAACTGCTCAGGCGCGAAGAAACAGTCAAGCCGGCGAACGGCCGCGCGGCCACCGGCGCAGACCCGATCAGGCTGGAGGTCTTCAACAACCTGTTCATGCATATTGCGACCCAGATGGGTGTGGTGCTGCGTAACACGGCGCATTCGGTCAACATCAAGGAGCGGCTGGATTTCTCGTGCGCCTTGTTCGACGGTCAGGGCGGGCTGGTGGCGAACGCTCCGCACATGCCGGTACACCTGGGGTCCATGGGCGCCAGTGTCGCCACCGTGGTCAAAAAGCACGCGGCGGATATGCAGCCCGGCGACAGTTATGCGCTCAACGCGCCCTATGCCGGCGGAACCCATTTGCCCGATATTACGGTAGTCACCCCGGTCTGGTTTGACCTTGCAAAGCCTTCTTTCTACCTCGCATCGCGCGCGCATCATGCCGATATCGGCGGCATCACACCGGGCTCGATGCCACCGGACAGCACCCGGATCGAACAGGAAGGGACGCTGCTGGACAACCTCAGGATCGTCAGGGACGGGCGACTCGATGAGGCCCGGTTGCTCAACCTGTTGAGCGGCGGCGAATGGCCGGCGCGCAACCCGCAACAAAATATCGAGGACCTCAAGGCGCAGATCGCGGCGAATCGGCGCGGCCTGCAGGAACTCGGCAGCGTAATCGACCACTATGGACTGGCCACCGTGCAGGCCTATGTGAAACACGTTCAGGACAACGCCGAGGAATCCGTTCGACGTGCAATAAGCAATCTCAAGGACGGCAGCTACTCGTCGGTCATGGATACCGGCCAGACGATTCGGGTTTCGATCTGCGTGGACAAAAACAAGCGCAGCGCGATCATCGATTTCGCGGGGACCTCGCCGCAGGCCGGGAACAACTTCAACGCGCCGGCATCGGTGTGTACCGCGGCTGTATTGTATGTGTTCAGAACACTCGTCGATCACAAGATCCCGCTCAACGAGGGCTGTTTGAAACCTCTGGAGATAAAAATACCGGCGGGTAGCATGCTAACGCCGGATTTCCCGGCCGCGGTCGTTGCCGGAAACGTGGAAACCTCCCAGTGCATCGTCGACACCTTGTACGGTGCTCTGAACCTGCAGGCATCGGCACAGGGAACGATGAACAACCTGACCTTTGGCGATTCGCGATGGCAATACTATGAAACCATCTGCGGTGGATCCGGCGCCGGCGATGGTTTTCATGGCACCGATGCGATCCACACCCACATGACGAATTCCAGGCTGACGGATCCCGAAGTTCTCGAGAGCAGGTTCCCGGTGCGGGTACGCGAATTCTCGATTCGGGAAAAATCGGGCGGCGATGGCAAGTATCGAGGCGGCAATGGTGCGCGTCGGAGCCTGGAGTTTTTGCGGCCAATGACGGCCGCGATTCTTTCCGGTCATCGCAAGACCGCGCCATCCGGTCTGGCCGGCGGCGCAGATGCCGCTGCCGGCAGAAACAGCCTGCGAAAAGCGAATGGTGATGTAGTCCGGCTTGAGGCTACCGCGAGTTTTCAGGTCGAACCCGGTGATATTCTGATTATCGACACACCAGGTGGTGGTGGCTATGGCACTCCGGAGTAGACTTCGTCCGAGGACACGGATCGAGGACCCATATTGATGGCAATCGATGTATTAAACCTGTATCAGCGCTTTTCCGGTTTCCCTGGTGGCCGCTGGCTGTTTACGCGTGTGGTCTGTTTCCGAGCGCCTTATTTCGGCAGCATTCGGCCGCTGTTTATCGAATTGCGTCCAGGCATCGCCCGCGTGTCGATGAAAAAGCGCCGCTCTGTACAGAATCACCTCGGCGGTGTGCATGCGCTGGCCATGGGCAATCTATGCGAACTCGCCGCGGGCATGATGACCGAAGTGACGCTGCCTCGGCGCATGCGCTGGATTCCCCGCGGGATGGCTATTCAATATCTTGGCCAGGCCCGCAACAGCGTTGTCGCCGAAGCTCGCCTCGAACGCCGTGAATATAATCAGAAAGAAGATATAGTCGTCGATGTTGAAGTCATGGACCAGGCGGGTACGCGGGTCGTTCGCGCTCAAATCACCATGTATATTTCGCCACGCAATTGAGCGCCTGTGGTTGTTCAGCCGCTCAGATAATTGATGCTTTCCAGTTCCAGACCGATGACGCGAGTCACATCCGATTGGCCGATCAGATGCCGAATCCGGTAAATGAGGAACCTGCCAGGCTTGACGGGGGCGAGGGCTACGATGATGTTCAGCGCGCCTTCCGCGAGGTCGATTTCGCTATGGGTCTTGGGCCCACACAGCACGAACCAGGCCTGGCTCTGCTTGCCGGCGGGGAAAGCGCCCTCCCGGTGTATTTTGGCGAGATAGGCCTCCACCTGGAGACGAACTTTTTTCCACAGGTCCTCATCGTTTTTCTGGAACACTATCCAGCGGGTGCCCTGGCGAATGCTTTCGATGGCCTGTTGCAAGACCTGCCTGGCGCGCAGCGACCGGCTACCGCCCGGACCGGGGCCCAGGGTCATCAACTCGGAACCGGTTTGCACGAGCGAGCCATACTGGCTGAGAACATTGACCCCCATCGCCCGCAGCTGCACAGCCTGGTCATCCGGCACGATTTGGGATAGGCGTATCCCGCCACGCAGAAGAACCTGGGTTTCCTCCGGCTTTCGCCAGACTTTGCCATCGGCCGAGCCTCGCGCCAGATAGCCTGCCATTGCCCCGGATGGCGGGAAATCTTCCATTTTTCCAGTCAGCCTGTTGATCATCCTGAGCCACGGATAAAACATCAGGGCATTGTCGCTGGCAAAATTCAGCCGCCTGAAACCGGCGATCGCGGCAGCCGGGTTGCTCCATGCTGCATCGGGATCGGTCAGCAATATCGCCCCACGTTGCCGGCACAATCGTGCGGCAGCCAGCAACGCGACCGGCCCCGGCCCCTCGCCACGCGCATGCGCCGGCAACACGAGAAAATTAAAGCAGGGAACTTTCTGCAGGGCGTGCATGCCGGTCGCCTCTGTGGCCGAACCGATCAGATCGTAATCGGTTGTTTCACCACCGTCGCTCCCCTTCGCTGACACCCCCAGGTAAGCCACTTCCGCCAACGCGCTATTTTTTACGGTCCGGTCGGGCCGCTGCGATGGCACGTCGCCTATGACTCGCATCAGGTCTGAATCGAGCAGGACATTGGCAATATTCGCGCTATCGTTTTCTTTTACCCCGACACAGCGGTAGATTTCCTGGTCCGCAACGATGGTCGAGTGCTGGTCACGCAAGCGCTGAATTACGATATTGAAAAGCTGCTCGTCACCGTCTTCGATATTGTCGTAATCGATCGATACGCGCAGCGCTTCGTGCGCACCCGGCGACCTGGCCTCGAGCGTCAGTATTTCTTTGCCGCACGGAATTTCAATCGTGGCGCTGCCTCCGCCATTGATAACGCGCACGATAATCGCTTTCCGGCCGCCCTGTAAAAAATATTGCTCGACCGAGAAGGACAGCGGGCTCGAACGCCAGAGACTCCCGAAAACCTCGTTAAAATCGCGGAAACTATTGATTTCAGTTGGCAGATTGAGCGGTCCGCGCAAGGTGCGGCCAACGAAAGCGGCGATCGCGGCGGCAGCGTTTTCAATAGCCTGCTCTGGCGCGACTGATTCTTCGACCAGGATGCCCGGCGTATGGCGGTCAGGCACGGTTTGCTCCGATAGCCAAGGATGTGGACCCGCACAAACTAACACACGATGTGTTGATTTTCGATCACGACCGGGGAAACTGGTGAATCCCTGAAACGAGCACCGGCAACGAAGAAAAAACACGAACCGGGTGGTTTCCGGCCGGACACAGGAATAGACTTTCTGCTTTTCGCGAACCGTCAGGAACAAAATCATGCATCAAACGACCGGTCGCTGGCGACTGGGCCTGCTGTTGTCGCTCGCCACGGTTTCGATGTGGGGCATTTTGCCGATCGTTCTGAAGCTTTTGCTTGCTCATATGGATGCGGCCACCATCACCTGGTACCGATTCCTGATCGCAGCGCTGGTGGTCGGGATATATCTCGGGGCGACGGCCAGGTTCCCCGCCATCGGCAGACTGTCGACAAACGCCCGTTGGTTGCTGCTGATCGCAGTTGCCGGGCTGGCCGGTAATTACCTGCTGTATCTTCTGAGCCTGAACCTGATTAGCCCCGGGACCGCACAGGTCGTCATACAACTCGCACCCATCATGCTGATGGCAGGGGGGCTGCTGCTCTTCGGCGAACGATTCAAACGCCGGCAGTGGGCCGGCGTACTGGTTCTGGCGATCGGCCTGGGTTTGTTCTTCAATCATCGGCTGGTCGAGATTTTTACCAGTCTCGGCACCTACACAAGCGGTGTGATAATGGTGGTGGTGGCATCTGCGAGCTGGGCGGCATACGCCCTGGCGCAGAAACAGTTGCTGTTACACCTGAAATCGAACCAGATCATGTTCTTGCTCTATTGTGCGTCGATGTTGCTGTTCTGGCCCTGGGCGCGTCCTTCGGCAATATTCGAATTGAACAGTTTCGCGCTGGGCCTGCTGTTGCTTGCCTGCGTCAATACGCTGGTCGCCTATGGTGCTTTTGCCGAGGCGCTGAACCACTGGCAGGCGTCCAGGGTCGGCGCGATACTGGCGATCACTCCCTTGCTGACCCTGTCTTTTGTCGAAATCTACAGTCGCTCGTTTCCCGATCAGTTGGCCGGGGAAAACCTTGGAAAGCTGGCTTTGACAGGCGCCGTCCTGGTAGTCGGCGGTTCGATAGTAACCGCCATGGGCGGTCGCCAGGACAACAGGAAAAAAATGGAGCGACAGCAAACCAACAAGGTAAGCTGAAGAGATGGCAGCCTTGTTTGAATACTACCCGGGCCTGGGCGGCGGTTTGCCGTGGGTTTCGCTGGCCAATCTGCCTACGCCGATTACCCGGCGAGGCTGGCCGGGGCAACCTGGCAAGCGGATATGGATCAAACGCGATGACCTGAGCAGCCCGCTGTATGGCGGCAACAAGATTCGCAAACTGGAGTTTCTGCTCGGCCGGGCGCTCGCTGAAAATCGCAAGGCCGTCATGACCTTCGGCGTGGTGGGTTCGAATCACGTACTGGCAACTGCACGTTGCAGCAAAAAGCTCGGCCTCGAATGCATCGCGATTCTTTCTCGGCAACCCGCTACATCTTATCTTGCGGCCAATCTCGCCGCCGTCGCGCGCGGCGGCGCAAGAACCTGCGATTATCCCAGGATCGGCGAACTGGCGACGGCGGCAGTAACAGAACTCAGGCGCGAGAAAAAGGAAACCGGGGTCTATCCGCTGGTCATCCCCGCCGGCGGTTCCAACGCAACCGGGGCGACCGGTTTTGTCAGCGCGGCATTCGAACTCCGCAAACAAATCGAACAGGGTTTGCTGGCCGAGCCCGATTTCATCTATATGGCGATGGGTACGACCGGCAGTGTCGCGGGGCTGGGGCTGGGGCTCGCCGCTGCCGGCCTCGACAGCCTTGTTATCGCGGTCAGGGTTGTCGATGAATCAGTAGCGAATCCGTGCGTGCTGGAATCGCTTTGGCGGCGAACGGTCATGCGGCTGAGGAAATACGACGAAAATTTTCCCGATCTTCCGTTCGACCCGGAGCGATTCGATATTCGGCAACAATATCTCGGTGCGGGATATGCGCGCGGCACACCTGCAGGTCTAAAAGCCGTTGCGATCGGCCGCAAGCTGGGTTTGAAACTGGAGGGCACCTACACAGGCAAAACCCTGGCGGCGCTGAACGATGACCTGCTCGATCAGGCCTCTGCGGCAAAGGTCCTGTTCTGGAACACCGCCAACTCAAGAGCCTTGCCGCCGGCCAGCGGCCTGGACCCGACACTGCTCGACGCCGGGTTGCAAAAATATATTCGAAGTAACGAGAAGCCCGGCTAGGGCAGGTCGTTAGCCGGGCCGACTGTTGAATTTATCGATAACTTCCTGTTTGCCGGACCGGGCCGCATAAAATGCCGCCAGGTCTTCAATGTCCGGATCGCGCAAAGCCGCGGCCATCGTTGCCATCAGCGGGTCGCCGCGCGCCGCAATGGCCGGGTCAGGCAGGTCGGCCCTCCCTCTCCCTTGCGGCAAATGTCATCGCCGGAAAAAACCAGGACTTCACAGCCAGCTTGTTCCAGTAAAACCCGGGTCTGCGTATTACCCGATACCATCAGACACAATCGGGGCCCGATCGCCAGCACATTGCAGGCAAGCTCCGGATATTCCGCCGCAGGAACTTCGAGCAGCCGAATATCCCGCGACAAAAGGTACTCGCGGAAAACCACCGGCATCAGCGGCGAATGAACCAACGCCAGATCCTTGTCCAGCGGACTGATCACGGACATCAGGTGCAATACCTCGGTTGGCCCGTTCCAATGTGGCAATGGCGCGGCAATCACATCGACATCATTGCCGGCGAATCTTGAAAACTGCTCAAGACCTTGAGAATTGCTTCGATAACCCTGGCCGATCGCAACGGTACGCTCATCGAGCCAGATCAGGTCGCCGCCTTCGAGCAGGCCATCATCGATAATTCTGCCCGCTACCGCGTGGCCATTTTCGCTTAACCAGCTTGCGACTGCGGGCGGTTCACCGGCCCGGCTTTGCTTGCCCATGCGGCAAAGAATGGAACCCTCGTCGCATACGACGCTGGAATCTCGCAGATACAACGAATCGATACTGCCGCCATCGGCCGGCAACAGCTCAATCTTGTTGACTCTGGGCGCCAACAATTCGAGCAACGCATCGAATTCCCGGCAAGCCGCCTTGAAATTCGGTGCGGCATGATAATTGAGCGCCTGCCATTGCCGATCTATCCGCGCCTGGCTTGCAAAGGCCTCCCTTGGATGCCGCATCAACAGCGTATCGATCGCGCCCCATTCGTTGTGCACAGACAACTCCATGTCTATTCCGGCGCCAAAGGCCCCACCGGTTCCTCGGCCAGCTTTGCGACGGGCAAAATTCTGCGAATCTTGTCGGCAAATATCTTGAGGCAGACTTCACTGCTCGCGAGCGGCCCTTGTTTGAAGCCGCTGCTGCCCATGCCGTGCTGCACTCTCTCGATCAAGCCCCGATCTTCCGCGTTAACCTTCCGGTTGACCCGCCAGTTCAGGTAACGGGCCAGCCGCATTTCCCGCGATTCATCGGGCAGGGCATAGGAAATCTCGCGAATCAGGGTTTCCCCGGGGCTAATCGGCAACATTTGCATGAAGTCCACCTGGTCCGGGTAAATATCGAACGCCGTGTTCGGCCACAGCAGAAAATACTCCCACAGCCGGCGACGCTCAGCGGGCAGGTCGGCACGCTCGGGCAGCACTTTCAGATACATGCGCTCGGACCAGCCGAGCGACCCGCCCTCATGCAATTGCGACTGGATGTGCTGAACATGCTCGCCGGCGCTCAAGCGATAATTCTTGCCGGCGATGCCGCGCAAACCCGAGTGCGCCACATTGATGTGCAGACCGTCTACATAATTGTCTACAACGTTTTTCCAGTTGACTCTGCGCGGCCTCTGGCTAGCCCGGCCCAGCGCCGTCATCTCATCCATGCGTAACGGGGACAGGCTTTCGTCGAATGGCGCCATGATCTCGCTGACAGTTGGCGTGGCCGGTTCCAGCGAGATAAAAATAAATCCCATCCAGATATCGGCGGCAATTTCCGGCAAACGGCAATCCTGTTTCCGGAAGCCCTGATACGTCCCCTCATAGGGCATATGGGTCAACCGGCCGTCCAGGTCATAAGTCCAGGCGTGGTATGGGCAACGGATCAGTCCATCGCTGCAGGTTCCGCGCATGCTGCCATTTTCACCATCGAGCAGCCTGGCTGCCCGGTGGCGGCAGACATTGGAAAAAGCCCGTACATCTCGCCGCATATCACGCAAAATAACCAGGGGTTCATCGAGGAAATCGAAGCGAAAATAATCGCCCGGCTCCGGGATGTCCGAGACATGGCAAACGACCTGCCATGAACGCCTGAATATGCGTTGTTTTTCCAGTTCGAAAAACTCCGGATGACTATAGGTCCATGCCGGCAGGCTCATGCTGATCTGATTGCCAGGCGAACTTGGTGCAGGTTGAATCATCGATGGTCCCATCAGGATAAAAACTCATAACCCCAAAAGTACGGTGACTGAGGCAATCTCCCATGTCAGAATACGGCTGCCAGTCTGCCTGGTCCACGCAATCGCAGCAAACGATGGACATTAAAGAGAAAACCTCGATTCAAAGCCTCAAGGCGCGGGGCAAAACCATTCCGACGGATGAAAACCACCGTTACCAGTGGCAGCAGGAATTCAACGCCTTGCCGGCCATGATCGCTTTCGGGAGTAAACTCGATATCAGCGACGATACCGTCGTCAAGGTGGTTCTTGCGGAAATCCTGCCACAGCATCTGGGCGGACTGGGCAGCGACTATGTCAACGGCGCCGTGGTGGCCGGGCTGTTCGATGCATCCCTGGGGGTCGCCGGGGCCGTTCATTATCTCGGTCAGCCGGCCGGCACGGTTGAATTGTCGATCAAGTTTATCCGCGCGATTCATGGACCGACGGTTACCGCTTACGCGGTTGCGCTGAAACGATCCGACAGCGTTTGTTTTGTCGAGGGAAACCTGTTCAACGAAGGCCGCCTTTGTGCAATGGCAAGCGGTATGGTGGCGCTCGCAACCGCCGCTAAAGGCGCCGACGAATTGCGCTGGTAGCAAAGGCCTATTTGCCGGCTGTTTCGCCAAAAATCGACGCCGCGGCCATGATCATTATCGGGTGGTAGCCGGGCTTCGCCAGGGCAAAAATTTCTTCCGCCAACGCCTGGTCCTGACCGTTTTCGACCAAAGCCTTGTATACCGGCAAGACCAGCCGCATCCGCCCGTACCCTGTCAGGTGCTGCTGCATAGCCCCGTAAGCAGGCTCGTATCTGCGTTTCGCCACCTGGATAAACCAGGCTCGACTGATTTCGGCATTCCTGGTCGAACTCAAGCCGTTTCCCTGATCCAGCTCCTTTAGCTGCTCGTTGCTGAGCGCATCCGGCAGCGAGTTAATGAAATGCACGACGGCATGAGAACTCCAGTCCGCGAGCGGCACCGACTCGAGGGGGACTTCGCCACCCGCCCATTGTAATGCCAGGCCGGCGGCTCTACGCAGCGATTCAGATTGCGGAATCACCGCGTCATCCGGCAGGCCCGGCTGATAAAGCCATTGCTCCACCTGCGCCTGACTGACCTTGCCAGGATACCGGTCAAGGAGGTTCTCCTTCAGATAGCCAAGAAACTGTTCACTGGTAATGGCCTGAAACCGGAAATGAGCGAAGTAGGCGGCCAGGAATTCGTCGAATACATCCCGACCGAACGCATGTTCCAGGTATTCCAGCAAGAGCTGGCCTTTCTTGTAATGCACCGTGCCTCGCGTTTCTTCGATGTCCTCGCGGCTGAGCCGCGGCGCCAGGGCCTGCATCTCGGGCTCGATATCGGGTAGCTGCTCGATCAATTCCCGGTAATCGATGACCCGTTCTTCGTCGGCTCGTTCCTTGCCGAAAAGAACTTCCATCAATCGCTTGTCCAGATAGCTGGTGACGCCTTCGTTCAACCAGATGCCGCGCCAGGTCTGGTTGCTGACCAGGTTCCCCGACCAGGAGTGGGCAAGCTCATGGGCGATCAGCGAAACCAGGCTGCGATCGCCGGCGAGGATGGTAGGCGTAATGAAGGAGAGCCTGGGATTCTCCATGCCGCCATAAGGAAAACTGGGCGGCAGGATAAGCAAATCGTAACGGCCCCACTGGTAGTCGCCATACATTTCGGCTGCCGCATCCAGCATATGCTGGGTATCGGCAAACTCATACGCCGCCGCCGCCAGGACTTCCGGTTCGGCATAAACGCCTGTTTGCGGCCCCA
>BFAU01000160.1 GCA_008975185.1 bacterium MnTg04
GGCCGCTTCAGGAGACATGCATTGCCAAAGAAAAACAGACAACCGGACTTCGAAAAAGCCCTCGCGGTACTAGAGTAACTGGTCGAAAACCTTGAAAGAGACGAGCTGCCCCTGGAACAGACGCTCAAGCAGTTCGAGCGTGGTATCAAACTGACGCGTAGCTGCCAGAAAGCGTTGCAGGCGGCGGAACAGCGGGTGGAAATCCTGCTGGCGGGCAGCGAGACGGAAACCACCGAGCCCTACGGCGAAGCCGACGACTAACGGACCCCAATGAACGAACCGCCGCTGACCAGCCTCATCGAGGACTATCGCCTGCGTGTCGAAAAAGCGCTGGAGTCATACCTGCCGTCGGTGAGCGAACCACCCGAGCGGTTGCACGCGGCGATGCGTTACGCGGTGCTTGGCGACGGCAAACGCGTCAGGCCGCTACAGGTATACCTGACCGGCGAATCGCTGGGCGTCGAACTGTCGGTACTCGATGGACCGGCCTGCGCCGTGGAAATGATCCATGCCTATTCGCTGATCCATGACGACCTGCCGGCGATGGACGACGACGATTTCCGCCGCGGCAAACCCACCTTGCATCGCGCCTACGATGAAGCGACCGCGATCCTCGCCGGCGACGCCTTGCAGGTTCTCGCGTTCAGCGTACTTTCCCGCCCCGGCCCGGGCCCGGGCGACACCCGGAGCAAGCTGGCAATCATCCAGTGTCTCGCCGATGCCGCGGGTACTTCGGGCATGGCCGGTGGCCAGGTCGTCGATATCGAGGCGACCGGGAAAGTGCTCAGCCTAGGCGAGCTGGAGCAAATGCATTTGCTGAAAACCGGTCGCCTGATCCAGGCCTGCGTGAAAATGGCCGCGCTTTGCTGCCCCGGACTGCCCGCCGAGGTAGCCCGGGGACTGGCGCAATATGGCCGCGATATCGGGCTGGCCTTCCAGATCAAGGACGATATTCTCGATGTGGTCGGCGACAGCCGGACCCTGGGAAAAACGACCGGGGCGGACCAGGCGCTGGAAAAGGCGACTTACCCGGGTCTGGTCGGCCTGGAAGCGGCGCAAAACAAGGCAGCCGACCTCGCCGGCAGCGCCTGTGCAGCACTCGAACCCATGGGCAGCAAGGCCGACAGGCTCAAGGAACTGGCCGAGTACATCGTCAGCCGGCAAAGTTGAGCGGACCCGGCAGACCGCCGTGTCGAGATAGTGTTTGTATAGGACGGGACAACTGCCGGATAATCGGCCCAGACCGGCCGCAAGGCCCTCACAGAACCGGCGACGGTAACGATTAACCCATGAGCGCTGCAGACCAACAACCGATGTTGTCGCGGATAGAAAATCCATCCGTTTTGCGCGGCATGTCCGCCGATGAATTACAGACGCTGACCGACGAGCTGCGCGCCTACCTGATCGACACGGTCAGTACCATGGGTGGGCATTTTGCGGCCGGCTTGGGCGCGGTCGAGTTGACGGTCGCCTTGCACCACGTCTTCAACACGCCGCACGACCGGCTGGTCTGGGATGTCGGTCACCAGGCCTACCCGCACAAAGTGCTGACCGGCCGGCGCGATCTGCTGCAAACGATAAAAACCGAAGGCGGCCTGGCGCCGTTCCCGAAACGCGGAGAGAGCGAGTACGACACCTTCGGCGGCGGCCATGCCAGCACCTCGATCAGCGCTGCCCTGGGGATGGCGATCGCGAATGCGCACCAAAAAGGCGATCGCCGGGTGGTCGCCGTGATCGGTGACGGCGCGCTCAGTGGCGGCATGGCCTTCGAAGCGCTGAACCACGCCGGGTCCCTGAACATCGATCTGCTGGTCATCCTCAACGACAACGACATGTCCATATCCGAGAACGTCGGCGCGATGTCCAACTACCTGGCGCGGATATTGTCGGGCAAGGTCTACTCCCACCTGCGCGAGGGCAGCAAGAAAGTGCTGGAACGGATGCCGACGGTATGGGAACTCGCCAGGCGCTCCGAAGAACATTTCAAGGGCATGGTGCTGCCAGGCACTTTGTTCGAGGAAATGGGGCTGAATTTTATCGGGCCGATCGATGGCCACGATCTGCCGACCCTGATTTCCACGCTAAGCAACATTCGCGATCTGAAAGGCCCGCAGTTTCTGCACATCGTCACCCGCAAGGGTAAAGGCTATCAGCCGGCCGAGGCAGACCCGATCACCTGGCACGGTCCCGGACCGTTCGATGCCGCGACCGGCGTGTTCCATAAAAAGCCGGCGCCGGGAGTGACCTACTCGAAAATCTTTGGCGACTGGCTGTGCGATATCGCGGAACAGGACGAGCGGGTAGTCGGCATCACGCCGGCGATGCGCGAAGGGTCGGGCATGGTCGAATTCGAAAAACGCTTCCCCGATCGCTATTTCGACGTGGCGATTGCCGAGCAACACGCCATCACGCTTGCGGCCGGCATGGCCTGCGAAGGGCTAAAGCCCGTCGTCGCGATCTACTCCACGTTCCTGCAGCGCGGCTATGACCAGCTTATTCACGACGTCGCGCTGCAACGGCTGCCGGTGCTGTTCGCGATCGACCGCGCCGGCCTGGTCGGCGGCGATGGCGCGACCCACCAGGGCAGTTTCGATTTCAGCTATATGCGCGCCATTCCCAACCTCGTACTGATGGCGCCGGCCGATGAAAACGAATGCCGCCAGATGCTCTATACCGGAATCACCCTCGACCAACCCGCCGCCGTCAGATACCCCAGGGGCAACGGTCCCGGGGTCGACGTCGAGCAGAAGATGCAGGCTTTGCCGATCGGCAAGGCGCAGACCCGGCGCGAGGGCAAAAACCTGGTGATCATGTCTTTCGGCGCCATGCTGGAAACAGCGATGTTTGCCGGCGCGGAACTCGATGCCACTGTCGTCAACATGCGCTTCGTGAAACCGCTGGATGAAGAACTGATCCTGGCGATGGCGAAGGCTCACGGCGGCATCATCACCGTGGAAGAAAACGTGATCGCCGGCGGCGCCGGCAGCGCGATAGCCGAACTGCTGGCCGCGCACGCGGTGCAGATTCCCCTGCTGCACCTGGGGATCCCCGATGCTTTCATCGAGCACGGCTCGCAGGAGAGCTGCCGCCGCGACGCCGGTCTGGACAGAGAAAGCGTCCTGAGCGCGATCCGGCGCTGGTGGCCCACCGAAACACAGGCCCAGAGCCTGTAGCCAACCATCGCCAGGATAACGGGAAATCCCACCTGACAAGGACTATACTGCCCTGCCTAGGCAAAGTACGGACCGGTCCGAAAAAATGAACAAAGCAGGAACAAGCATGGCCAGAGAGCAGCAGAAACACGAAGCCGGCGCGATCGAGGACGTACAAGGCAGCGCGGATCTGCGACAAATCCCGATCAACAAGGTCGGCATCAAGGATATTTACCACCCGGTTATCGTCGGCGACCGCTCGGGCCGCGAACAACACACGATTGCCAATTTCAATATGTACGTGAACCTGCCGCACAATTTCAAGGGCACGCACATGTCACGATTCGTGGAAATCCTGAACCTCCACGAACGTGAAATTACGGTCAAGTCGTTCAAGGAAATGCTCAGCGAACTGACCGACAGGCTGGATGCCGATGCCGGTCACATAGAGATGAGTTTTCCCTATTTCGTCAACAAGACTGCACCCGTATCCGGTGTGCAAAGCCTGCTCGATTATCAAGTGACCTTTGCCGGGGAACGCCGCAACGGGAAAAACAGCATCTGGATCAAGGTCGTGGTACCGGTTACTTCATTGTGCCCGTGTTCGAAAAGCATTTCCGATCGCGGCGCCCACAACCAGCGCTCACACGTAACCATCAACGCGCGCATTGAAGGATTCATGTGGCTCGAAGAACTGATCGACCTCGCCGAAAGCGAGGCGTCCTGCCAACTGTACGGAATCCTGAAACGCCCCGACGAAAAATACGTCACCGAGCAAGCCTACGACAACCCCAAGTTCGTCGAAGACATGGTCCGCGATATCGCCGCACGGCTGAATGCCGATGATCGCGTTCGCGCCTACGTCATCGAATCCGAAAACTTCGAGTCGATCCACAACCACTCGGCCTACGCACTGATCGAGTACGACAAGGACTAGCAGCCCTTCGAAACACCAACGCCGACCGTTGTGGGACGCTGGTTTACCCACAGCTCGATTCGGAACGCAGTTCATCTAGCAGTGGGTATACCAGCGGCCCGCAACCCACCAATCAAAAAAGAACCCCAATCCAAATACCACCATCGCCCATCAAACCATCAACACCGACCGTTGTGGGACGCTGGTTTACCCACAGCTCGATTCGGAACGCAGTTCATCTAGCAGTGGGTAAACCAACGGCCCGCAACCCACCAATCTACAAACGAACCCCATTCCCAATACCACCATCGCCGATCGAAACATCAACGCATATAGCAGTGAACCGCTGTTTCCAGCGCTGAATGGATTTCGATGACCGGAGGATCAGGTCTGGGCGGTGCCGGCGCGCTGCAGGCGCTCGATCATATTCTGCAAGAACACCCTGACGAAACGTAACTGGGTCGAAGAGGAAACCTGCTCGAGCAGCGTCGAACTGACCCGAAGAACGATGACTTCGCCATCCGATCTTATGGTCGCCGTGCGTTTCGCGTTCTGCACATAGCTGGTCTCGCCGAAACACTCGCCGGCCCCCAGCATGCCGACTTTCTCGCTATTGTGTACGACATACACATTGCCGGCCACGATGATATAGAAACGATCGTCGGCCTCGCCCTCGCGGACAATTTCCTCGTCCGCAGGCCATTCCCGCCAATCGCTGGCGCGCAGGACTTCCCAAATTTCCGAATGCGAAAAATCATGGAAAAACCGCAACCGGCGCAGGATATCGAAACGCTCCCGCTGATCGATGGCAGCCTGCTGACTCCTCAGTTTCTGGAAAACCCGGGTCAGGTCGGCGGCAAAACTGGTGCCGTTGGCATAGCGTTTCTCGGGATCTTTGTGCATGGCCTTCGTGCAGATCCGCTCGAGGTCTTCCGGGATATCCGGACGCAATTTTTTGATCGGCTCCGGCGTCGCATAAACGATCTGGTGCAACAGCTTCGCCAGGCTGCTGGCACGATACGGCCTGAACCCGGTCAACATTTCGTACATCATGGCGCCCAGCGAATACACATCCGAAACGGAAGTGATTTCCTCGCCCTGGACCTGCTCGGGCGACATGTAACTCGGCGATCCGGCGATGCCCTCGATCCGCGACACTTCGGAATCGGCGACCAGCGCGATGCCGAAGTCGATGATCCGGACATCGCTTTCGTTATTCAGCATGATGTTGCTGGGTTTGATGTCGCGATGAATGACGCCACGGGTATGCGCGTAGTGCAGCGCTTTGGCGCATTTGTAAATTATCTCGACGACATCGTCGATACGCAGCAGGTTGTCGGGTTTGCAGTAGGCGGCCAGGGTACGCCCGCCATGGATGTGTTCGGTAACGACGTAGTAGCGGTCGTTTTCTTCGCCGGCATCGTAAATTGGGAGGATATTCGGGTGTTGCAGCATACCCACCATGTGGGCTTCGCTGAGAAACATTTTGCGAGCCATGTCGGCATCGGTGTCGTTAACCCCGGTGCCGCTGTTGTATACCTTGATCGCGACGTCTCGCCCGTAATAAGGGTCATGCGAAAGGTATACGGTGCCGGTACTTCCCTTGCCGACTTCATTGATGATCGCGTATTTGCCAATCTTTTCGGGCAGGTTTCCCGGCATCGGAAACTTGCTTATCGTTTTCATTTTCACGGTTTTGTCCGACATTGCTGGCAAAATCCATCATGTCAGCAGACCCCGCGCCGCCAAAATGGCCGCTGCGCTGAAAAGGCCCGCTACAATGTCGTCGAGCATAATGCCGAAACCCCCGCCAATTCTGTGATCCACCTCTCGGATCGGCCACGGTTTTACAATATCCAGCAACCGGAATAGCAAAAACCCGGCGACGACCCAGATCCATCCCGGCGGCGCCGCCAGCATAGTCAGGAAGTAACCGCAGATCTCATCCCAGACGATGGCCTGATGGTCGTGCCGACCCAGTTTGCGGGCGCTGACATGGCAGACCCAGATTCCAAGACCGATCATCGCGACCACCAGGATCGATCGCTGCAAGACACCGGGCAGCAGTTGCCTGGCGCCAAGTTCCAGCAACACGGCAAGCAAGGTTCCCGCCGTGCCCGGGGCAAACGGAAGCAAGCCGGCGCCAAAGCCCATGGCGACGAAATGCACCGGGTCTTTTAGAATGCCCGGGCCTGGCCGTGTCTGGTTCATCGATTACCCCGCGAAATGATCAAAGCCCGTGTGCTCCAGCGAGACCGGTCGATCGTGATAAAAAATATCGATGTTTTCACCCGTCGTGGTCAGACCGATCCGGGTCAGCCGGATATCCAGCTCGCTTGCCAGGCGCTCGAGTTCTTGCTGCTTGTCGTCGGCTATTGTGAAACAAAGCTGATAATCATCGCCCGCGCAGGCCGCCATTTTTATGGTTTGCTCACGATCGGCAAACTTGCGCAGGGTTTCACAAAGCGGCAGGTCTTCGAGCCGCAGCCTCGCCCCCAGGCGGCTCGCTCGCAAAAGGCGAGCCAGGTCACGGATCAGCCCGTCCGATATATCGATGGCGGCACTGGCCAGCGTACGTAACCCCTTGCCGAGTGCAAGCTGCGCCGCGGGCCGCCAGAACCTCGCTTCGAGACCCGCGAGACCGAGGGCGGGTTCCGCAGACTCCAGGCCTTGAATCCAGGCCGCCGCCGCACCCAGGTCCCCGCTGACATAAATGGCATCGCCTACGGCCGCGCCGCTGCGCAACAGCGCCTGCCCTGGCGGCACGGAACCGATGACCTGGATGGTGCAAGCCAGCGGACCGCGGCAGGTGTCGCCGCCGACCAGTGCGATATTCGCCTCCACGGCGCATTCACGCAGCCCGCTGCTAAAAGCCTCCAGCCAGTCCTCGTCCACGCTCGGCAGGGTCAGCGCCAGCGTAAACCACAGCGGCTCGGCGCCCATTGCGGCCAGGTCACTGAGGTTGACCGCCAGGCAGCGGTAACCCAGATCGGCCGCGTGGCGGCCGCCGTCCTGTTTCGGGAAATGCACGCCATCGACGAGCGTGTCGCAACTGACCACGATTTCATTGGCGCCAACCGGCGCGCGCAGCACCGCACCGTCATCGCCGATGCCGGTCCTCACCCCCCGGCGATCCGCAAAACCCTGGCGGAAATACCGTTCGATGATCTCGGATTCGCCGGTCACAGCGTGCCCCCGGTCAGTCCTTTTTCTTGTCCGGCGCGCGCGGCCCGATGGTCTTCCACGCACCGGTAATGGCAGTCCTCAGCTCCCTGGCCGCCTTGTCGAGCACCGCATTGACGTAACGGTGGCCGTTTTCCGCGCCGAATTTCTTGCTCAACTCCACGGCCTCGTTGATCACGACCGCGAAAGGCACTTCGAGGTGGTCGCGAAGCTCGAACAGGCCCACCCAGAGGATCGCGTGTTCGACCGGGGTCAGCTGATCGAGATCCCGGTCCGCGTACTGTGCCAGGAGAATGTTCAACGACTCGCTGTCGCTGGTTATTTCCAGCAACAGTTCCTTGAAGTAGGCGGCATCGGTGCGGTCGAAATCCCGATCCTCGCTGTAATACTTATAGATATCTTCCACGGGTTCGCCGGCAAGCTGCCAGGAATAAAGAGCCTGCACCGCAAGCCGCCGGGCGCGGCTGCGCCGGTGCCTGGCACGCACCTCGGTGTGGCTGGACATTTCTCAGGCTTCCAGCTTGCGCAACAGACTGACCATCTCGATCGCAGCCAATGCGGCATCGGAACCTTTATTGCCGGCCTTGGTTCCGGCTCTCTCGAGCGCCTGCTCGATCGTATCGACGGTCAGGATCCCGAAACCGATCGGCACGCCATGGCGGGTACTGACCTGGCTGACCGCTCGCGCGCATTCGCCAGCGACATAATCGAAATGCGGCGTCGCTCCGCGGATCACCGCGGCCAATGCCACGATGGCATCGTGTTGCCGGCCGGCGGCTGTTTTTTCGAGCGCCAGCCCCATCTCGACCGCCCCGGGGACCCGCACCAGGGTAATATTCCGGTCGTCGGCGCCATGGCTGCGCAAACTTTCCAGTGCGCCTTTTATCAGGCTCTCGACAACCAGATCGTTAAATCGCGCGGCGACGATCGCAACCCGCAAGTCGCTCGCATCCAGATCGCCTCGAATCGTTTTTATGTTTTGCATGTTTGGTCCCACGTCGCGTCGCCGCAGTTTAACCTTAAAACATCTGCTCAGGCACTGGCGGCCGCCTGCTCGTCATCGACATAGCCGACGATTTCCAGGCCAAAACCGGACAAGCCATGCAACTGGCGCGGCGCACTCATCACCCGCATCTTGCTCACCCCGAGATCCCGCAGAATCTGGGCGCCGGTGCCATAGGTACGCAGGACCCGGCTGTCGCCCGCCGGTTTGTCCGGCGCGGGTTTACCGATATTGCGCAAAGTCTCGATGATCGCGCCGGGATCCTCGCCGTGACGCAGTATTACCAGCACGCCGCTGCCTTCGCGGTCGATCCGCTCCATCGCCGATGGCAAAGGCCAGCCGAACTCGCTCCCGGTCAAACCCACCACATCGCCAAGGCTGTCTTGCAAATGCACCCGGACCAGGGTCGGCTGATCGCCGCCGATCTCTCCCTTGACCAATGCGAAATGCACGTTGCGGTTCACGTGGTCTTCGTAGCAGACCATCAGGAAATCGCCGTGGCTTGTTTGCACCTGGCGCTCCAGGATGCGCTCGATCGAATGTTCGGTGCGTAACCGATAGCTGATCAGGTCGGCGATCGTTCCCATCTTGAGTTGGTGCTCATTGGCGAACCTTTCCAGGTCCGGCCGCCGCGCCATGCTGCCGTCGTCGTTCAGAATCTCGACGATGACGGCGCTGGGATCGAGACCCGCAAGACGGGCAAGGTCACAACCGGCTTCGGTATGCCCCGCGCGGTTAAGGACCCCGCCGGGTTGCGCCATGATCGGGAAAATGTGGCCGGGCTGACGCAGGTCGTCCGGCTTGGCGTCCGGGCTGACCGCGGCCTTGATCGTCTGCGCGCGGTCATGCGCTGATATACCCGTGGTGACACCCTCGGCCGCTTCGATCGACAAGGTGAAATTGGT
>BFAU01000161.1 GCA_008975185.1 bacterium MnTg04
CGGACGCCCAGGGCCTGATCCTCAATGGAAACTTCGTGCATACGAATTTTATGGGGACCGGTAACCGGATTTCCATGGATCTGTCATCCGGGAGGTTCAGCAAGATTTACAGTATTTCCCACACCAACCCGTATGCAACGCCAGACGGGATTGGCCGAACCGTTTCCGTTGGACTGAGGGATTTCAGCCAGTTTACCTCCGGAGCTTCCGATTTTAACACCCAGACGACCAATGCCTCGATCGATTATGGAATCCCGATCAGCGAGTTCCAGCAATTCAGGTTTGGCTTTTCGATCAGCGATTCGGAATTGTCGTCAAACAGCTTTCAAACCCTGCAGTCCCAGGAATGGGTGCAGAACAATGGCGATTCTTCGGTCGAAACCATCAACGGCATCGATTTCTCCAAAACGGCATTCAAGACCTTCGAGATTTTGCTTGGCTGGACCTACGACTCGCGCAACCGGTTTTTGTTTGCCGATCGCGGGTCGCGTAGCCGGGTAACGGTCAGCTATACCTTGCCGCAAAGCGATGTCGAGTACTGGTTTTTAAATTACGATTTCCAGAAATATTTTCCGATTTCGGGTGAGTGGGTATTCAGCTTCAAAACGGATATCGGGCTTGGTGAGGCGATTGGCGATACGACCTCTATCCCGCCTTTCCGGAATTTCTTCGCCGGCGGCCCGAACACGATTCGCGGCTACAAGGAGAACAGGCTCGGACCGAAAGACACTTTTGGCCGTCCTTATGGCGGCAATCTGAAAGTCGCGAGCCAGTTCGAATTGCTGGTCCCGGTCCCCGAGGCCATCAAGGGATCCGCAAGGCTGAGTGTTTTCTATGACATTGGTAATGTATTCTCTACCGGCGATGTGAGTTTTATCGACAAGCTTGGCGACCCGATCAAATATGAATGGGACGCCAAGCGATTGAAGCATTCTGCGGGTCTGGCAGTCGAGTGGCTGGCTCCGATCGGCCTTTTCAGGTTCAGTTACGCGATCCCGCTGAACCCGGAAAAGGCGACAATCCGGTTTTTCGGCGACGAGACCGAACGACTGCAATTTTCTATTGGTTCTGCTTTTTAAGGTGTATTAATGAAAAATCACATGATTTATGGATGGAGTGCGTTGCTGCTGGCATCGCTGTTTTTGTCCTTCCCCGCTTCGGCGCAGGAAACGAAAATCGGTTTTGTCAATTTACCGAGGCTTTTGCAGCAAGCCCCGCAGGCCAGCCGGATTCGCCAGCAGTTGCAGGATGAATTTTCGCCGCGCGAACGTCAGATACTCGCCGAGCAGCAGACTCTGCAGGGGTTGGCCGAACGGCTGGAGCGGGATGGCGCGCTGATGGGCGAGCAGGAGCGCAGAAACCTCGAGCGCGACCTCGGCCAGGGCGGCCGCGACCTCAAAAGACGGCAGGACGAGTTTCTGGAGGACTTCAATCTTCGGCAGAACGAAGAGCTGACGAACCTGCAGCGAACCCTGATCGAACAGGTGCAGGCGCACGCCCGTGCAGGCAATTACGACCTGATCTTGGGTGAGCCGGGCATCTTGTTTGTCAGCGAGGCGATAGACATCACCGACGCCGTCCTGGCTGCGCTGGAAGCTGCCTTCCAGGCATCCGACACAGGACAATAGGGGCGCAAGCCGGGATGGCCACGACGCTGGGGGAGCTCGCGGTCAGATACGGATGCACCGTGCAAGGTGACCCAGACGTACCCATCAGCCGGGTCGGCACCTTGCTCGACGCCGCTGGCGAGGCGATCAGTTTCCTGGCCAACCCCGCGTACCGCAAACAACTGGCCGCCACTCACGCCGCGGCCGTCATCCTGGCGCCGGAAGACGCCGCCCAGTGCCCGGTCAGTTGCCTGATTACCGACAATCCTTATGCACTGTACGCTCGTATCGCGACCGACTTGAATCCGTCGAGCGAAGCGGCGCCAGGGGTTCATGCCAGCGCCGTGGTTGGCGAAGACGCGGACATAGCCCCGGGGGTCTGTATTTCAGCAAAGGTCTGCATTGGCTCCGGCGTCAGGCTCGCACAGGGCGTTTTTATCGGCCCGGGATGCGTCATCGGCGATCGCTGCGAACTCGGTACGGGCACTCGGCTGACCGCCAATGTCACGCTTTGCGCGGATACGAGAATCGGCGCCCGGGGGTTGGTGCATGCCGGTGCGGTCCTCGGCGCGGACGGCTTCGGCATTGCCAGGGACGGCGACCGCTGGATCAAGGTGCCCCAGCTTGGCGGCTTGCGACTTGGCGACGATGTCGAAGTAGGCGCCAACACCACGATCGATCGCGGCGCGATTGAAGACACGATTATCGGCGACGGCGTCAAGCTCGACAACCAGGTCCAGGTTGGCCACAACGTAAGGATCGGAGAACATACGGTGGTTGCCGGTTGTGTGGCGATTGCGGGCAGTGTAACGATTGGCAAGCGATGCATGATCGGCGGTGCCGCGGGGATCGTCGGCCATATCGCGTTGGGCGACGACGTAGTCATTAGCGCGTTTACCTTTGTCAGCCACTCGCTCGGGCAAGCCGGGGTTTATTCCGGCTCGATGCCGGTGGACCGGTCGGCGCGGTGGCGGCGGAACGCGGCGCGGTTGCGACACCTGGATGAATTGGCGAAAAAAGTGCGGGCACTGGAGAAAAAGCTCGCCGAAAATGAAGTTGCGTACAGCGTGCACGAAAAGGACGAAAGCAAATGAGTAACCAAAATCATATGGACATCGAAAAAATCATGCGCTACCTGCCGCACCGCTACCCGTTTTTGCTGGTCGACCGGGTGATCAGTTGCGAAGCCGGCAAAAACATCGTGGCTTGCAAGAACGTGACCGTGAACGAGCCGTTTTTCCAGGGCCATTTCCCGATAAAGCCGGTGATGCCGGGCGTAATGGTCATCGAGGCGCTGGCCCAGGCGTCCGGATTACTGGCGTTCGTGACCGCAAACGTCACTCCTTCGGAAGACAATATTTTCTATTTCGTCGGTATCGACAAGGCGCGTTTTCGCCGGCCGGTCGTACCTGGCGATCAACTCATATTGAAAGTTGAACTGGTGCGGAAAATACGCACGATCTGGAAATTTTCGGCGCGGGCCGAAGTCGATGGAAAAGTGGTGGCCAACGCTGAGTTGATGTGTGCGCCCGGAGGCGTCTGAGAGTGATTCACGAAACCGCCATCGTCTCGTCGTCGGCGCGCCTTGCGGACGACGTCGGTGTGGGCCCGTACGCGGTTATCGAAGGCGATGTCGAGATTGGCGAAGGCACGACGATTGGCCCGCATACGGTCATCAGGGGTGACACCCGGATCGGCAGCAACAACCGGATCTACCAGTTCGCGTCCATCGGCGAGGCCCCACAGGATAAAAAGTACGGCGGCGAGGCCACCCGGCTGGAGATAGGCGATGGCAACACCATACGGGAGTTCTGTACCATCAGCCGGGGCACGGTGCAGCAACAGGGCCTGACCCGGATCGGCAATGACAACTGGCTGATGGCTTACGTGCATATTGCGCACGATTGCGTCATCGGCGATCATACGATTTTCGCCAACTGCACGACCCTGGGCGGTCACGTGATGGTCGGCGACCACGCGATTTTCGGCGGCTTCTCCGGGGTACACCAGTTCTGCCAGATCGGCGTGCACAGCTTCATGGCGATGTACAGCGTCGTCGCCCGGGATGTCCCCGCGTACCTCATCGTGTCCGGCAACCCGGTGCGACCGAGAGGCGTCAACAAGGAAGGACTCAAGCGGCGGGGTTTCGACCGGGACCAGTTGCGCCAGCTTCGCGCGGCGTACCGGCTGATTTATCGTGAGGGGTTGAAACTCGCGGACGCGATCGCCGAACTCGACCTGCGTCTCGAGGCGGAGCCGGTTCTTTTGCCGTTGGTCGAGTCGCTGAAATCCAGCACGCGCGGCATCGCGCGCTAATACCGGTGGCGTTGATGACGCACGAGCCCGACCTGAAAGTTGGCCTGGTCGCAGGCGAGGCATCCGGCGACATGCTCGGGGGCGGCCTGCTGCAGGCCATGCGTGCAAGGGCGCGCGGCATCCAGGCCATGGGCGTGGCCGGCGACGAAATGATCGCCGCAGGATGCCAGCCGATGTTGCGCGCGAGCGAGTTGGCGGTGATGGGCCTGGTCGAGGTGATCACGCATTTACCGCGCCTGCTCAGGATCAGACGGAGGCTGGCCAGGCAGTTCGCGGCCTGGCGGCCGGATGTCTTCGTCGGTATCGACGCACCGGATTTTAATATCGGCCTGGAAGCCCGGTTACGCCGGCTGGGTATCCCGACGGCCCATTATGTCAGCCCGTCTGTCTGGGCATGGCGCAGCGGGCGGGTGAAGAAAATCGCGCGCAGCGCCGACCTGGTGCTTTGTCTGCTGCCGTTCGAAAAGCGTTTCTACGACGACCACAATGTTCGCGCGGTGTTTGTGGGTCATCCCCTGGCCGAGCGGATGGACCGACAGCCGGATACTTCCGCAGCCAGGCGGAAACTCGGGCTCGCCGATGATGGCGAGTGGCTCGCGTTGCTACCGGGCAGTCGCAATGGCGAGGTGTCCAGGCTGGCGAAGGATTTTGCCGATACCATCGCCTGGCTGCGGGATCGCCGACCGGCCATGCGCTTTGTCGCCGCGCTGGCATCCGCGGAATGCGAAAAGATTTTTCGCGAAGCGATCGGGCGCATAACGCCGCCGGTCGAGATTCATATGACCCGGGGACGATCGCATGAGGTCATGACCGCCGCCGATGTACTCCTGGTGGCATCGGGAACCGCGACCCTGGAGGCTGCGTTGATCGGCCGGCCGATGGTCGTTACTTACCGGTTGGCGCCGGCGACCTGGTCGCTGTTGCACTGGCCGGGCTTGCTGACGACCGACAGGTTTGCTCTGCCGAACCTGATTGCCGGCGAGGACCTGGTTCCTGAAATCTTGCAAGGCGATATCAGCGCGGAGGCGCTTGGCGAGGCCATACTGCGTGAACTGGACGATGCCGGGCGCCGGCAATACCTGGATGGTCGCTATCGGGAGATTCGGCGGATGTTGAAACGCGACGCGGCAGGGCGCGCCGCGACAGCCATACTCGATCTCGCGGCGGGCCGCATCGATGCGTAGCGTCACGGTGCTGGTCGCGGGCATCGACGAGGCCGGCCGCGGCCCGCTGGCAGGCCCGGTGGTTGCCGCGGCGGTGGTGCTGGACCCGGCGCGGACTATCGCAGGATTGAGGGATTCCAAGAAATTGTCGGCCGGCCGGCGAAGCCTGCTGGCGATGGAAATCAAGAAGTGCGCGTTGAGTTACGCGATCGCCTGGGCCGACCCCGCGGAAATCGATCGGCTGAACATTCTGCGCGCGACCTTGCTGGCGATGCGCCGGGCGACGCTCGGTTTGCATATCCGGCCGCTGCACCTGCAGATCGACGGCAACCGTTGCCCGGACTTCGCGGGCACCGGTCTCGATTGCAGCAGTGAGGCGCTGGTCGGCGGCGATGACCGGGTCCCGGTTATCAGTGCCGCGTCCATCCTGGCCAAAGTCGCGCGCGATGGCTTTATGGTGCGCATGCACCGGATTTACCCGCAATACAATTTCGCCAGCCACAAGGGCTACCCGACCGCCGAACACCGGCAAGCGCTAACACGCCATGGCGCCTGTCCTTTGCACAGGGTGTCGTTTGCGCCCGTGCGCAGTGTCGCCGGGGCGAAAAAAACAGATACAGGCAATGACATTGCCGTGGCCAGCCTGTAAAAATAGATCCCGATGAGCGCCAGTTTCGTACACCTGCATTTGCATACCGAATATTCTTTGTCCGACAGCGTCGTGCGGGTGAAACCGCTGCTGGCGGCGGTGGCGGAGATGGGCATGCCGGCGGTCGCGCTTACCGACCAGTGCAACCTTTTTGCGATGGTGAAGTTTTACCGGGCCGCGCTCGCCCGCGGGATCAAACCCATCATCGGCGTCGATGTCTTGTTGCGCGATATCGACGAGCCGGCCCGCCCAAGCCGCCTGACGCTGCTGTGTCAGAACCAGCATGGTTATCGAAACCTGTCGCGTCTGGTGAGCCGCGGCTACCTGGAAGGCCAGTACCGGGGCGTGCCGATGCTGGACCCGCAGTGGCTGAGCCGCGAAAGCTGTACCGGCCTGATTGCCCTCTCAGGAGGTGTCGAGGGCAATATCGGCAGGGCTCTGCTGGCGGGTCATACCGACCTGGCGGACCGGCGCCTGGCGGAATGGCGCACGGTTTTCGGCGACCGTTTTTATCTTGAGATTACCCGGACCGGCCGGCCGGGCGAAGAGGAATATTTGCAGCAGGTCGTGCATCTGTCGTCCGAACAGTGCGCGCCGTTGCTGGCGAGTAACGACGTTCGCTTTATCAGCGCCAGCGAGTTCGGCGCGCACGAAGCCAGGGTTTGCATACACGATGGCCAGGTGCTGACCGACCCGGGCCGGCCAAGGCGTTACAGCGAGCAGCAATACCTGCGCACTGCCGATGAAATGCAGCAGCTTTTTGCCGATCTGCCGGAAGCGCTGGAAAACAGCGTCGAAATCGCGCGACGCTGCAACCTCGAGTTAAGCCTCGGGGGCAGCGATCTGCCTGAATTTCCGATCCCCGCAGGCCAGACCACCGCCGGGTATTTGCATGACGAGTCAGTGGCGGGTCTGCGCCGGCGGCTCGACCTGGCAGAAGCCGGCGCCTTGCCGGATTTGTACCGGCAGCGGCTCGAGCATGAAATAGACGTCATTTGCCAAATGGGGTTTCCCGGCTATTTCCTGATTGTCGCGGATTTCATTCATTGGTCCAGGGAGAACGACATACCGGTCGGGCCGGGCCGCGGTTCGGGCGCCGGCAGCCTGGTCGCATACGCGTTGCAAATTACCGATCTCGACCCGATAGAGCACGAATTGCTGTTCGAAAGATTTCTCAACCCCGAGCGCGTTTCGATGCCGGATTTCGATATCGATTTCTGCATGGAAGGCCGCGACCGCGTGATCGACTACGTCGCCGGTCGCTATGGCAGGGACCGGGTTTCGCAGATCATCACTTATGGAACCATGGCAGCCAAGGCGGTGGTCCGGGACGTGGGCAGGGTGCTGGGCCATCCCTACGGTTTTGTCGATCGAATCGCGAAACTGATTCCCTTCGAACTGGGCATTACGCTGGCAAAGGCGCTGGAGCAGGATGACGAACTGCGAAAACTGTACGAAAACGATGACGAGGTGCGCAACCTGATCAACCTGGCGCGCCAGCTGGAAGGCCTGGTGCGAAATGCCGGCAAACACGCCGGCGGTGTGGTGATTGCACCCCGGCCCCTGACCGACTACGCGCCGCTGTATTGCGAAGAAGGCGGCGCCAACGTGGTGACCCAGTTCGACAAGGACGATGTCGAAGCCTGCGGGCTGGTCAAGTTCGATTTTCTCGGCCTGCGCACGCTGACCGTCATCGACCGGGCGGTCAAGATCATCAATGGGCAACGGCGGGAGTCGGGAGAGCCGCCGCTGGATATCGATGCGATCGACCCGCAGGATTCCGCGACCTTCGACTTGCTCAAGAACTGTCGGACGGTGGCCGTATTTCAGCTCGAGTCCCGCGGCATGAAGGATCTCATCAAGCGTCTGCAGCCCGATAATTTTGGCGAAATCGTGGCGCTGGTGGCCTTGTTCAGGCCGGGCCCCCTGCAATCGGGCATGGTCGATGACTTCATCAACCGCAAGCACGCGGCCGACAAGACGAAAATCGATTATTTCCACCCCGACCTGAAACCCATACTCGAGCCCACTTATGGCGTGATTCTCTACCAGGAACAGGTCATGCAGATCGCGCAGGTGCTGGCCGGCTACAGCCTGGGTGAAGCCGACCTTTTGCGGCGCGCGATGGGCAAGAAAAAGCCGGAAGAAATGGCCAAGCAACGGGGAATTTTCCTGCGTGGCGCCGAACAGGCGGGCGTCAATACGGAAACCGCCACTTTCATATTCGATCTGATGGAGAAATTCGCCGGTTACGGGTTCAACAAGTCCCATTCGGCCGCCTATGCGGTGCTTGCTTATCGCACCGCGTGGCTGAAAGCGCATTACCCCGCCGCATTCATGGCGGCGGTGCTGTCGACGGACATGGACAATACCGACAAGGTGGTGACGCTGATCGATGAATGCGCAGCCATGGATATCGAAGTCGCGGTACCCGACATCAACCATTCCGGTTACGCCTTCGTGGTCTCCGGCCCGCGCACCATCCGCTATGGACTGGGCGCGATAAAAGGCGTTGGGCGCGGCGCGATCGAGGGCCTGATTGCGGAACGGTCGGCAGGCGGCGCGTTCGCCGGTATCGTCGATCTGTGCCAGCGGATCGATCTGCAAAAGCTCAACAGACGCGTCATGGAGGCACTGATCCGCGCGGGTGCGATGGATAGCCTGGGGGCCGGCCGCGCCGCGCTGCTGGCGCAATTGCCGGCCGCGATGAAGCTCGCCGACCAGGATGCGAAAGCCAGCGCGGCAGGCCAGGACGACATGTTCGGGTTCGCCGGGCCGGGCCCGCAAACCGATGAACTGCCGGTTTCGCCGAATGGCGGGCATGACCGGGACGCGCCGGGGGAAGACCCGCCCGAATGGAGCGAGAAAGAGCGGCTGGATGGCGAATTCGACACGCTGGGTCTTTATCTCACCGGACACCCGATCACGCGCTATGAAAAAGACCTGCCGCAACTGGCCGGTACCCGGATTGCCGACCTGGGCGATGGTCAGCCAACGGGGAACGGCCGCCATCAGTACGCGATCGTCCGCAAGGTCACGGTCGCGGGGGTGGTGCTGAAAATGGGCAAGCGCGGCAACCGGGTTACCTTGCAATTGGATGACCGTAGCGGACGGGTGGAAGTCACGTTGTTCGACGAGGCTTACCAGGAATTCGGGCATCTCTTGCAGGTCAAGGCGGTGCTGGTGATTCATGGTGGCCTGCGCTACGACGATTTCAGCAACGGCTGGCAGATTACCGCCAAAAAAATTCAGGATATCGACGCGGCCAGGGAGCAAATGGCGAGAAAGCTGATCATCGAGTGGCAGGGGCAGCAGGACGGACAGCAGTTCGTGCACGAACTGAAGGGGACGCTGCGACCCTATCTTGACGGTCATTGCGGTGTCTGGGTGAGATATACGGGTAGCGGCGCCAAGGCCTTGCTGGCGCTTGGCGACGACTGGCAGGTGCGGCCAACCCGGGAATTGCTGGACAAGCTGGATAAACTGGTTGGCGGGGAACACCTGAAGCTGGTCTATCCGCCACCGTTGTAGGACAACGCGGAAGCCGGGATGGCCCGGTAAACCGGCCGGCCAGCCGGGCTTGTACGGGCCTGGTTGTATCGGTAATGTGGGATTTTGTTTTTTGCGGTGTACTGTATGGATCTGAAATTTCTCGATTTTGAACAACCCATCGCCGAGCTCGAGGCGAAAATCGAAGAACTGCGCCATGTCGGCAGCGACGCCGATATCAATATCAGCGAGGAAATAAGCCGGCTTGAGGAAAAGAGCCGTTCGCTGACCCAGTCGATTTTTTCCGGGTTGACCGCCTGGCAGGTAACCCAGCTCGCGCGTCATCCGCAACGGCCGTACACCAACGACTACCTGGCAAAAATATTCAGCGATTTCCAGGGATTGTCCGGTGACCGTATGTACGCGGACGATCCGGCAATCGTTGGCGGTTTGGCGCGGCTGGACGGCCGGCCGGTCATGGTCATCGGCCATCAAAAAGGCCGCGACACCAAGCAGCGGGTGTATCGTAATTACGGTATGCCGAAGCCTGAGGGTTATCGCAAGGCGTTGCGCCTGATGCGACTGGCCGAACGATTTTCGCTGCCGGTCATTACGCTGATCGATACCCCGGGCGCCTATCCGGGCGTCGGCGCCGAAGAACGCGGGCAAAGCGAGGCGATCGCCCGCAACCTGTATGAGATG
>BFAU01000162.1 GCA_008975185.1 bacterium MnTg04
GATCTGACGTATCAATGAGTGAATTCGACTGAAAGGCCAGAAGCGAGCGACGATGAAAGACAAACCAGTCACTACCGCGATACTGAGACGGCTGTCTCCGCTGGACGGCCTGCAAAAAGAAAACCTGGACTCCCTGGTCAAAAAAACGGCAATCCACTCGCTCGAGGCCGGCCGGGTTCTTTTCAGGGAAGGCGATCAGAAGAAAAGGACGGTCTACGTCATCAGTGGAGAACTGCTGTTGCTGTCGGGTGGCGAGGAAGTCGCGGTCATCGAAGGCGGCACCAAGGAAGCTGCCCACCCGGTCGCCCACGTTATTCCTCGCAAAGTGACCGCCAAGGCGAGAAACCGGGTCGAATACCTCGCAATCGACAGCGATCTGCTGGACGTGATGCTGACCTGGGACCAGACCGGTTCTTACGAGGTTAGCGAGTTGGGTCTGGATACCGGCGACCAAGCCACGTCCGACGACTGGATGCTCACGCTCCTGCAAACCAAGGCATTCCACAAGATCCCGCCGGCCAATATCCAGGCTATATTCATGCGTATGCAGCAGGTCAATCACACGACTGGCGATGTGGTGATCAAGCAGGGTGACGAAGGCGATTATTTCTATGTCGTTATCAAGGGCAGCTGCAGCGTCACGCGGGAAACGCCGCTGAACAAAGACGGCATCAAACTTGCGGATCTGGCTATCGGCGACACCTTTGGCGAGGAAGCGCTGATTTCGGATGCCAGGCGAAACGCAACCATCACGATGTCTTCGGATGGTTCGTTGATGCGGCTCGCCAAGGAAGACTTCAAGTCCCTGCTCAACGAACCCATGCTGAAATGGGTTAACAAGGAGCAAGCGGATGAAATCGTCGGCAACGACGGTATCTGGCTGGATGTGCGCCTGCCCAGCGAATTCGAAAATTTTCACGAGCCCGATGCGATCAATATACCCTTGTACTTTATCCGCCTGAAACTCGGCACGCTGGACAAAGACAAGCGCTACGTCGTGTGTTGCGACACCGGCCGGCGCAGCTCGGCGGGCGCCTATATTCTCAATGAGCGCGGCTTCGATGCTTTTGTCCTCCGCGATGGCCTGGAGATGTCAGAAGAAAAAGAGTGATGCCGGCACGCGGCTACCGGAACAGGCGCCAGACCCGATAATATTTTTTTGAGGAATCCCGCAGGATCGCGGGAGTCGTTTCACATGGTGTGGGTTGCTTTGTCGCCACCCAGCGCGCCGGCCAGGTACTCTTCGATTTTTCTCTGGGTCTGACCGCGGTCCTGATCGCTGAACTGCACGCCAATACCCGCAGTCCGGCGGCTCTGCGCACCCTTGGGCGTAATCCAGATTACCCGGCCGGCGACCGGGATGCGGTCGGATTCGCCCATCAAATTCAGCAGCATGAATACTTCATCGCCCAGGCGGTAACTGCTGGCTGTGGGTATGAACAGACCGCCGTTATTGATAAACGGCATATAAGCAAGGTACAGGGCGCTCTTGTCTTTTATGGTCAGAGTCAACAACCCGGGTTTGCTCATACTAATCTTCCTGATATATCGATCGGTAATCCAGGCCACAGGCCCAGGGTATCAACATGGCCGCCGTCATCAGATCGGCTCGCAGACCACCGCGTTCCGATCGCTTACGCGCCGCTACCAGGTCATCCAGGTAGTGATGCAACCTCGCCAAGTTTATGTTAACTGCTCCTTGAATCAAGTGTACTGGTTCACATTCCTCGATTTTGGCCGTGCCGGCCGCGCGTGCCCGAATCATGCCCAGGACCACTGTTTGCAGCCATTCCAGCCAGACAGACGATGGCTGCTTCTCCCATACCGCGGACACGGCGACCGGGTCTTTCGAACCACTGATGATAGCCGAAAGGTCTGCACTAAACTGCCGGTCCAGGTCGGCAAATCCGTCCCGGTGCATGGCCAGCGCGCGCAACGGCGCCCCGCCGGCGAGGAACAGCAATCTCGGCCAGTCCGCGCCGTTATCCTGTGTTTTCAACCATTGCAAGGCGGCTGCGTGCCCGGGCCTGGTAAACCTGAGCAGTTGACAGCGGCTGCGGACCGTCGCCAGCAAGCCATGCGGCCGTTTCGACACCAGCATCAGCAAGGATGCGCCGGCAGGCTCCTCCAGCGTCTTGAGCAGGCTGTTGGCCGCCTCGCGGGTTACCAGGTCGGCGTCATCGATGACCACGACCTTGTAACCCCCCAGGAAACTCGTCAAGCGCATCCAGTTGACGATGTCGCGGGCTTGATCGATACCAATGGTCTTGCGATCTTCGGGCACCGACAGCCAGCGAAAGTCCGGATGGCTGCCGGCGGCCATCAGCGCACATCCTTTGCACTGCCCGCAGGGCCTGCGCGCAGGGCGATCCTCCCGGCACATCACGAAACCGGCCAATACGCGTGCAAACCGATTCTTACCCAACCCGGCCGGACCCGCCAGCAACAAGCCGTGCGGCATGCGTTGTTGCTCCCAGGCGCCGGCCAGTTGCGCCCAGATCGACTCCTGCCAGAAATAAACAATATTCTCTTTATTTTTCAATGAATTATTCTGATGTTATTAGAAATTACTTAAATATAATTCGATCACTTTTGCCAGGTCATCCTGAACCTGCGCGAGCGGCCGGCTGGCATCCACGACCACGTATCTTTCGGGCTCTTGTTGCGCACGTGACAAATAGACTTCGCGCGCCCGCTGAAAGAATTCCAGGCGCTGGCTCTCGAAGCGGTCGGTACCGCCGCGCTCACGAATTCTTTGCAGCCCGATTTCAACCGGCGTATCCAGCAAGATCGTCAAGTCCGGCCGCAGACCCGACTGGATCAAATCCTCGAGGCTGGCGATGATCTCGAGCGGCAGTCCCCGTCCGCCGCCCTGATAGGCGTAAGTGGCATCGGTAAAGCGGTCGCACAGTACCCAGCGACCATGATCCAGGGCCGGTCTGATGCGATTTTCCAGGTGCGCCGAGCGCGCGGCAAATATCAGCAACAACTCGCAAAGATCCGGCAAGGGTTCATCCGCCGTATCCAGGACCAGGTCCCGAATTTTCTCGGCCAGCGGCGTGCCGCCGGGTTCCCGCGTAACATCCACATCGATGCCCGCATCCTGAAGTTTGCGCTGGATGAAATCCATGTTGGTGGATTTCCCGACGCCTTCGAGCCCTTCCAGTGTAATCAACCGGCCGATCATGGTTTGTTCCTGTTTTGTCTGAGCTGCCGCAGGTAATCCTGCACAGCCTGGTCATGCTCTGCAAGCGTGGTCGAAAAGCGATGGCTGCCGTCTCCCGACCCGGTCGCGACAAAATACAGGGCATCACCCGGTTCCGGGCGCATCACTGCAGCGATCGCATCGACGCCAGGCAATGCGATCGGGGTCGGCGGCAAACCGGCGCGCGTATAGGTGTTATAGGGTGTGTCGGCGGCGAGGTGCCGGCGGGTCAGATTACCGTCGAAATTCGCCCCGAGCCCGTAGATAACGGTTGGATCGGTCTGCAGACGCATGCGCCGCTGGAGGCGCCGCACCAACACGCCGGCGATAACCGGGCGTTCGGCGGCCAGCGCGGTTTCTTTTTCGACT
>BFAU01000163.1 GCA_008975185.1 bacterium MnTg04
GAAATCGTCAAGGGCCCACGCACCAGTCTGTACGGCTCGGATGCGATCGGCGGCGTGATCAACGTGATTACCCGCAAGGCGGACGGCAACGTGGAATTCACCGCCGGCGGCGGGCGTTATGGGACCTATGACCGCGGCGTGGCGGTTAACTGGCAGGACGAGGGCAATGCCCTGTATGCGTCGTTCAGCCGCTTCGATACCGATGGCTTCCCGGTGCGGACCGGCAGCAGCGTCGATCGTGGCTATGACAACAACAGCGCGCGCTTGCAGGGCAACACCCGTCTCGGAAAACTGGACCTGGAACTTTCCTTCTGGCAGGCCAGCGGAACCAGCGAGTACCTGGATTTTTTCGCGCAGCCGGTCAGCCAGGACTATCGCAACCAGACCTTGTCGCTGGGACTCGGTTTCGCGCCGGATGAAAACTGGAGCAGCCGCATCACTTTGGCGCAGTTTGGCGACGACATTGATCAAAATGACAGCATGGACTTCCTGCGCACCGAGCGCACGACACTTGACTGGTACAACAGCTTCGCAATCGGCGATAACCAGCTATTGTCGGCTGGAATTTATTTGTCCAGGGAGCATGCTGAAAGCCTTTCCTTCGGCACCGGCTTCGATCGTGACCGGGACGACCAGGCTTTCTACGTGCAGGATCAGTTCGACTGGGACAGACACCAGTTGTTGCTGGCCATGCGCTATGGAGATTTTGAGAGTTTTGGCGGCATCGGCACCTGGAATATCGAGTACGGTTACCTGGCCACCGATTCACTGATGCTGACTGCGTCCATGGGTACCGGGTTCAGGGCGCCGGATGCCACCGACCTGTTCGGCTTCGGCGGCAACCCCGATCTGCTGGCCGAGGAATCCAGGAACATCGAACTGGGCCTGCGCTGGCAATTCACCGACTACACCAGCCTTACCGTGCAAGCTTTCGACAATGACATAGACAACCTGATCCAGTTCGTGGTCATCGACCCGATGACTTTTGCCGGCCAGAACAGGAATGTCGCGAAAGCCAGGATCTCCGGAGTAGAAATGACCTGGCGTTTTCAGAACGAGGGCTGGCACCTGCGCAGCAGCGTGGTTTTCCAGGACCCACAAAACATCAGTGACGGCCAGCAGTTGCTGCGCCGCTCGAAACGCAGCCTGACCATGGGGATAACCAGGCATTTGCGGTCACTGGATCTTGGCTTCAACCTGCTGGCCACCAACCAGAGGAAGGATTTCGGCTTTCCGGCGCCGGTCGATATCGGCGGCTACACGCTGCTCAATTTTAACGGCCGGTATAACATCGGCAAGCGCTGGCAGTTGAGATTAAAGGTGGAGAATCTGCTCAACAAGGAATACCAGACAGCGGCTGGTTTCAACAGCTCCAAACGGGCTGCCTTTATCGCGCTAAACTACCTGATGCCGGCGAAATAAGACCGCGGAAACGGAGGCAGAGCCGATGGGACATCGTCTGAGCAAGATCTATACGCGCACCGGCGACAAGGGCGAGACCGGGCTGGGCGATGGCAAGCGAGTCAGCAAGGACCACCTGCGGGTCGAGACCATCGGTTGTGTCGATGAAACCAACAGCGCCGTCGGCATGGTGCTTGCGAGTACCGGATTACCGGAGCCGGTCGTCGATTGCCTGGTCGAAGTACAACACGATCTGTTCGATCTGGGCGGAGAACTTTGCATTCCCGGTCACGCGGCGGTAACCAGCGAGTTTGTAGCTCGCCTGGAAACCCAGCTCGATCAGTTCAACGCCAACCTGCCCGCCCTGAAGGAATTTATCCTGCCAGGCGGCGGGCCGGCGGCGGCGGCCTGCCATCTCGCGCGAACTATTTCCCGGCGCGCCGAACGCCGCGTCGTCAGCCTGTCCGTGCTGGAGAAAAATATCCGGCCGGAGGCGATCCAGTACCTCAACCGCTTATCCGATTTGCTGTTTGTGATTGCGCGGGTGCTGGCCCGCCACGAGCAAGGCAGCGAAGTGCTCTGGAATCGCGACCGCCGTTAGTCCCCGATTTTCTGGCGCGCCCGATCGAGCAGGCGGCATACCTGGGCCGCCCCATCCGCGAGGCGAAGACCGGCGCGGGCCAACAGCGATGCGTCCACCCGGTACAGATTTTCGAGCCTGACCGCGGCGATCGCGGGATAATCCAGCCAGATATCCAGGGGGTTCGCGCTACCGGTCTGGGCAGACAGGATTACCTGCGGGTTGCGCAGCAATACGGCCTCCACGCTGACGACCGGCGCCAGGCTGTCCATATCGGCGAAAATATTCTTCCCGCCACACAGCGAAACCACCTCACTGATTACTTGTTTGCGGCCGATCGTAAACAGGGGCCGCCGGGCAACCTGGTAAAAAACGCGAATCGGCGCCTTGCGCAGATTCTCGACCCGCAGGCGGTCGATTTTCGCAAGATAAATATCCGCCACACGCGCGGCCCGCTCTGCGTGACCGGTAAGCTCCCCGATACGGCGAAGCTGGACGGCGACCGAATCCAGCCCGGTTGCCGCCAATTCGAGCACCTGGTAACCATCATCACGAAGCGCATCGATCAGGGTCTGTGGATTGCCGCCCGGCCAGGCGAGTATCAGGTCCGGCCGCAGCACCGCCAGTTTTTCCGAATCGATCCTGAATGCGTCGCCAATTCTTGCGACGCTCAACGCCTGCGGCGGATAGTCGCTGTATTCGACGGTTCCGACCAGCAGATCGCCGGCACCGACAGCAAATACCAGCTCAGCAAGATGCGGGGACAGGGCAACGATACGCTCTGGCTTCCCCGACTCCACGGGCTGGCGGCCCTGGGCTTTCGTTGCCGGTGTCGTTATCGCCAGAAGCACCGCCCCGACCAGAACGGACAGCAGGGTCTTCATGCAGGGTTCAGACCGCCCAGCCCAGCAAGGTCAATACGGCAATCGCGAAAACCCAGACGAACAGCGCCCTTTGCACCAGCCGGATCGCCGCACGGGCACTGCACACTTGCGGATCCTCATCCAGAAGGTCGTCGCGAATCTCTTCCAGCGACCCCCGGCCGACGGCGGCAAGCAGCTCTTTGGTCTTGCCATAAAAACGCAATTCGCTCCGCTTGGCTTTCGCATAGGCACGCCATGCGGAAAACGCACCATCGAAACTTCCGGCAATCGCATAGCCAATTGCCAGCAACCGGGACGGGATCCATATCAACAGCCCGTGTATCCAGTAAATGGAATCGCCCGCGGCGGCGGCTGCGTCGTTTTTCTCCCGCAGGCGGGCAGCCTCGTAGGACTTGCGCCTGCGAAACAAGTCGGTGACCCGAAACATCCAGGCGCCGACCGGCCCGAGAACCATGAACCAGAACACGACAGCAAAAATCCGGTTGACCGCCTGATAAAGGACGGCCTCCTCGACCGCAAGTTTCCTCTCCCCCGGATCACGAGGAAAATCGCTTTCCGTCAGTTCCTTGGCGCTGCGTCCGATTTCCTCTTCATCCCCTTTGCTACGCGCATCGCAAAATCCCCGCACCTCCTCCTGGAGATCGCGCGGCCCCAGGGAAAAAATCAGCAACAGGATCGCAAACAACAAATAAGGCAACTCGTTCAAGACGTCTCGAAAGCCAACGGCGACCAGCAATATCGGCGACACCGGGAGCAGGATAATGGCGATAACCGCGACGGTTTGCAGCCACGCGCCCACATTGCGCGACCGCGCGAGACCCCAGTCGAAGTAGGCGTCCAGCCAGCGCGGCTCGCGTAGATGCAACAAATGGGTAACCAGCCGTTCCAGGAATAGTCCGATGATTAATGCGATCAGGTTCATAGGGTCTGTGACTCATTTTCCGGATTCTGCAAAAAACGATCCAGCACCTTCCATTCGAAACCAGGGCCTGGATCCAGCTTGCGGCCGGGCGAAATATCGCTATGGCCGGCAATCTTGTCCGTAGTCAGACAAGGATAGGCTTTGCAAAGTGCCATAACAACCTGGCACAGGCGCTGGTACTGGGTCATTTCAAAGGATCCGTCATCCGTCCCTTCCAGCTCTATGCCGATGGAAAAATCATTGCAGGCCGCCCGACCGCAATACGCCGATTCACCGGCATGCCAGGCTCTTTGATGAAAGGGCACGAACTGAACCAGCTCGCCGTCTCTCCTTATCAACAGGTGTGCGGAAACTTTTTGCCGGCAGATTTCGCGGAAATACGGGTGCTCATCCGGCGGTAATTCGTTGCTGAAAAACTTTTCTATCCAGGGTCCGCCGAACTGCCCGGGCGGCAGGCTGATGCAATGAATCACGATCAGTTCGGGCTGGCAGTCTGGCGGCCGTTGATCGCAATTGGGTGAAGCGACATGTTTCGCCGCATCCAGCAATCCGGTTTTCGAGTTGATTTCCATCTGCGCAACCTGGTGTTTCGCCTGCGTGCATTTTGCCACAGCTTGAACCGCCTGGGACGCGCGGCGACAATCAACAGCCATTGGCACGACAGCCAGAAACGGCGGACTGGAAAAGTGAGGCTAAGCCGGATATATCACGGTCAGCAACTGGATGGTGCGGCGCAGGCGACGCTGGACGAGTCGGCGAGCCGGCACCTGGTTCGTGTCCTCAGGCTCACGCTCGGGGCGAAATTGATCGTTTTCGATGGCGGCGGCGGAGAATACCCTGCCCGGATCAGCAAGATAAGCAACGGCCGGGTCGTAGTGACGCTGTCCGAGCCGCGCCACCCGATGACCGAGTCACCGGTCGACATCACGCTGGCCCAGGGGCTGATCAGGGGCGAACGCATGGACCTGGTCTTGCAAAAAGCAACCGAGCTTGGCGTCAGCCGAATCGTCCCGGTGGCGATGGAGCGCTGCGTAACCAGGCTCAGCCCGCAGCGGCTGGAAAAAAGAATGCGCCATTGGCGGAACGTGGTCATCGGCGCCTGCGAGCAGTGCGGCCGCACCGTTTTGCCGGTGATCGAACCTCTGCAAAGCAGCGCGGAGCTGACCGAAAACGCTACGGAAAGCGAATACCCCTTGCGCCTCTTGCTGCAAAAAGATTCAACAACCCGCATCGACGACATCCAGCAACCCGCAGGCCGCCGAATTCTCCTGTGGGTCGGGCCGGAAGGCGGTTTTGGCAAAACCGAAGCGGCGGCGGCAGTGACCAACGGTTTCCGTAGTCTGCGTATGGGCCCCAGGATATTGCGCACCGAGACTGCCGGACTGGTCGGCCTGAGCCTGTTGCAAGCCAGGTTTGGAGACTTGGCGAAATGAGGCATTGATATAGCGGCGAATCTTGTGCTCAGGATCCTCCTGCATCGACGATCATCGCCTCCAGCTTTTCAAGATCCGGGACCAGGGGATATTCATTGACCATCCGAAGCTGGCAAAGGATCGGCAAATTGGCGTTTTTTTTCTCATCGGGCTCCTTGCGGAGGACTCCCGGGTTGACTCTGACCAGCTGCGGAAAACCCTGGCTTACGATGCCGAAGAAGCGTCCCGGCAATGCGCTGCCTGTCGCGTGAAAAATAACGACCCTGCTGCGCCGGCCCGCTTCGGGAACCTGGTCGCCGCAGCATCCTTCGAAAGAAACGGTCGGCACCAACCGGCCATCCCAGCGCGTGTTTCCCAGGTACCATGCGCGATCCGAGCCGTTGCCTTCAGGCACCGAAAAGCCGACGACTTCAGCAACACAAGCGCGCGGAACCAGCAGGCGCATTTCCGCCAACGGAATCAGAAGGCTGTATAGCTCCTGGCCGGTCTCGCTCATCGGCCCTGTTTCGCAACCAGCGGCTCGATGGCATCCAGCAGCTGGCTTTCCTGGTATGGCTTGCCAAGATAATCGTTAACGCCGAGTTCGATCGCCCTGGCACGATGCTTTTCGCCGGTACGCGAGGTAATCATGACGATGGGAATATTGGCCAGGCGGTCGTCGTTACGAATCCGGGAGGCAAGCTCATAGCCGTCCATCCGCGGCATTTCGATATCCAGCAAGATAACGTCCGGGATGTGTTCCTGCAGCAAGGCCTCCGCATCGATACCATCCTTGGCTGTAATGACCCGCATGCCGTTACGCTCCAGGAGTCTCTGGGTAACGCGGCGAACGGTAATCGAATCATCCACCACCAGGACAAATGTCCGCGTATCTTCCTTGCGCGCGATCGGTTGCGGGCGCCGGCGCGCGGCATCCGAGCGGACCAGCCCGCCGAGATCGAGTATCAATGCGACGCTGCCATCGGCGAGTATCGTGCCACCCGATATGCCCGAGATACCGGCCACCTGGGGCCCGACCGATTTGACCACGATCTCACGGCTGCCGAGCAACTCGTCGGCAACCAGCGCCGTCGAATGCGAGCCCGCTCGAACCAGGATTATCGACACCGACAAATCTTCGTCGGCAAACCCGGTCGAATGGCCGCCGGTAAAATGAGCGAGGTGGCGCAAGCGGTACTGCCGTCCGCCATACTCGAACTCCGGGTCGTCCTGTCCGAGCAGTTCGCTGACCTGATGACGCGGCATCCGGGCGATACCTTCCACCGTCGGCAGCGGCAAAGCATAAAACTCGTCGCCCACCCTGACCACCATCGCCTGCGTGATCGCCAGCGTGAACGGCAGCCGGATAACGAAACCGGCGCCCACGCCGGGCGTAGATTCCACGTGCACAGACCCGCCCAGGCGTTCCACTTCCGTGGAAACCACGTCGAGCCCGACACCGCGGCCGGCCGTCTGCGTCACTTTGGTTGCGGTTGAAAACCCGGGGCGGAATATCATCTGCAAAACCTGCTCGGATGGCATGGATTCGTTTACATCGAGCAAACCGCTGGCTATCGATTTCTTTCTGATCTCCTCGGCATCGATCCCGGCGCCGTCGTCGGAGACCCGGATCATCATTTCCGAGCCTTCCCGTTGCAGGGCAATACAAATATCCCCGGTCTCGGGTTTACCGGCCGCCTTGCGCGCTGACTCCTCCTCGATGCCATGAACCACCGCATTGCGAAGTATATGTTCAAGCGGCTGCAACATACGTTCGAGCACCTGCCGGTCAAGCTCGCCGCTGG
>BFAU01000164.1 GCA_008975185.1 bacterium MnTg04
AGTCGAATTCTAATTGTCTGTTTCGTTGCCATATACTGCACCTGTCAACCGCAATCTACTCAATAATCTTTGCCACTACGCCCGCACCCACCGTACGGCCACCTTCCCGGATCGCAAACCTCAACCCGTCCTCCATCGCAATCGGTGCGATTAAATCCACCTTCATCTGGATATTGTCCCCTGGCATCACCATCTCCGTCGCCTCAGGTAATTCCACCGCCCCCGTCACGTCCGTCGTGCGGAAATAAAACTGCGGCCGGTAACCCTTGAAAAACGGCGTGTGGCGGCCGCCCTCTTCCTTCGTCAAAATGTAGACTTCCGCCTCAAACTTCGTGTGTGGCGTTATCGACCCCGGCTTCGCCAGCACCTGGCCACGCTCTACCTCTTCACGCTTCGTGCCCCTTAACAGCACCCCCACGTTATCGCCCGCCCGGCCCTCATCAAGCAGCTTCCGGAACATCTCCACGCCCGTACACACCGTCTTCGCCGTCTCCTTGATCCCAATAATCTCAATCTCGTCCCCCACCTTGACAATGCCCCGGTCAATCCGTCCCGTCACCACCGTACCGCGCCCAGAGATCGAAAACACATCCTCGATCGGCATCAAAAACGGCCCATCCACCAGCCGCTCCGGCACCGGTATGTACGAATCCAACGCCTCAACCAGCTTCTCGACACTCTGCGTCCCTAGCTCAGACGTATCTCCCTCCATTGCCTTCAGCGCACTGCCGATGATGATCGGCGTGTCATCACCCGGAAATTCGTACATCGACAACAAGTCCCGGACCTCAAGCTCGACCAGCTCCAGCAACTCGTCATCATCCACCATGTCCGCTTTGTTCAAATACACCACAATAAACGGCACCCCCACCTGCCGGGCTAGCAATATATGCTCCCGAGTCTGCGGCATCGGTCCGTCCGCCGCCGATACCACCAGAATCGCACCGTCCATCTGCGCCGCACCCGTGATCATGTTCTTCACATAGTCCGCATGACCTGGACAATCAACGTGCGCGTAATGCCGGTTTTCACTCTCATACTCCACATGCGCCGTCGCAATCGTGATGCCGCGAGCCTTCTCCTCCGGCGCATTGTCGATCTGATCGTAATCAATCGTGTCGCCACCATGCTTCGCAGACATCACCTTCGTCAGCGCCGCCGTCAACGTCGTCTTGCCATGATCGACATGACCTATCGTCCCAACATTGACATGCGGCTTCGTTCGGTTGAATTTTTCTTTGGCCATTAGAGTACTCCGGAGCCTATTTTCATTAGGTCTTCTATCGCGTCAGCTGACGCCCGCCATCGACGGAACAGCCAGGACTTAAGATAGATAAAACTGTGTCGAGTGATACGATCTGCACAACCTTGGAGCCCACAACCGGACTTGAACCGGTGACCTCTTCCTTACCAAGGAAGTGCTCTACCACTGAGCTATGTGGGCGGGAAACGTTCGAGCCCGCCTTTCGAGTCTTGTCTGAGACTCCTCTCGAGTTCCTAGAAGTTTCTCTCACGTCAGCCGCCATGTGCTCGTTGGAGCGGGTGAGCGGACTCGAACCGCCATCATCAGCTTGGAAGGCTGAGGTTCTACCGTTGAACTACACCCGCGTTCCACACTGATTACCCCCGCCACCGTCTCTGGTGGAGGGGGTAGGATTCGAACCTACGAAGGCATAGCCAGCAGATTTACAGTCTGCCCCCGTTGACCGCTTGGGTACCCCTCCGCGAATCCAAGCCGGCTATTGTGCTTGGCATGGTAATGCGTGTCAACAAAAAGTAAGAAAATTTTGCTTTCGCCGCATCACCTGGAAGCCATGCCACGAAAGGGCTTGGCCATGCAGGCGATCAGCGGTGACGGGGTCGAGGCCAGGCATGGAAAAGAACCCCTTCTTTTCTCCCTTATTATGAAAACTGGCGCTTAACAAATGGCCAATCCCGTGCATAATGTGCCTGCCGAACCGATGAAAATAATATGAGGATGGACGGGGTGGCAAAAAAACCTGAGCGAAGAGTCAATCTGCGACACAAGGCACTGACCACGGTGTACCTGTCGATACCCGGAACCGGTGGCAGACGCTGCGTTGCACGCAACGTCAGCTCCAGGGGCGTGTTTGTCGAAACCGACACCCTGGACCTGATGCGCGGCACCCAGGTCGAACTGATATTCGCCGTCAACCTCGGCCAGGTAACCCGGATTCACAGGCGCCCCGCGGAGATTGCGCATGTCAGCACGATTGGCGCCGGCCTGCACATGACCCTGACCGGCAGCGACAGCCTTTATTGATTCTGCGGCAATGCGGCGGCTTTCCGCCGGCCGTCGAAAATTGTAACCAAGGAGTGACCTGGCCGCTAAACGCCGACGGCGCAGGCGATGCCGGTCCCGCCGAGACCGCAGTAACCATCAGGGTTTTTTGCCAAGTATTGCTGATGGTATTCCTCGGCCAGGTAGAATTCACCGGCCGGCGTGATTTCCGTCGTTATTTTTCCGAAGCCGGCATGGTTCAGCGGCTCCTGATACGACTCACGGCTTGCCAGGGCCTGCTCCTTTTGCGCCCCGGTGCAGTAGGCGATCACCGAGCGGTACTGCCTGCCGATATCGTTGCCCTGGCGCATCCCCTGGCTCGGGTCATGGCCTTCCCAAAAAACCTGCAACAGGTCCGGGTAGGAAATTTGCGCCGGAAAATACACGATTCTGACGAGCTCGGCATGGCCGGTATCGCCCGTGCAAACGTCTTTATAACCGGGGTTCTTCGTTTGCCCCCCGCCATAACCCGCAGCGGTGGAAAATACGCCCGCCAGCGGCCAGAACAGTTTTTCCGCGCCCCAGAAACACCCCATACCGAACACCGCCGACTCACTATTTTCCGGAAACGGCGGCTGCAATACGTTGCCATTGATGAAATGAATCAAGTGTTTGTTATCCGGCATTTTTGTCACCCTTCTCGCGGTCGCAACATGGTCAGTTGCTGGCCGATCAATACGTTACTGTCATGTTTGACCGGCTCAAGCACCAGGTCAACGAATCCTTGTTTCTGCGCCAGCGCCACGATAGCCTGGCTTTGCCCCGCCGGACCCGCTGCCCTGACCAGGTCTTCATAGCGCAGCCTGGCGCCGGCAAGTTCCTTCCTGCCCCGGGCCGTTTGTTCGCGGGCCGACGCCATACCCTTTGGACCCAGGACTTCCAGCGCACGGCTGCCAAATCCCATTGCCAGGCGCAAAGATTCGGGTGAAAAAGACGACGACGCCTCGGCGCCGAGGCTCGCCGCAATTTCGTTGACCTGGTGACGCCTTTTTTCCGCCTCCTCATTGCCGGCGGTCGCCCGGCCCTCGTTCATCAGGCCTATCTGCCCGATCAGCGCATCGACCGCGTCATAAAATTTCAGCTCTTCGATCAGCTTGATCTGCCGCAACTGTTCGCGACCCCTGCGCAGCACTTCCGAACCGTGATCGTGCATGACAAAGCAGGCTCGACCGCCCGGTTTTAGCACCCGCCAAAGTTCCGCCAACGCGTCCTTGTGCCGTGTGTATTCCAATGCATACTGACCGCTGACGCCATCGAACCACCGGTCTTCGAAGGGCAGGTCTTCGGCCGCCGCTGCCGAATGAAAGGTGATCGAGTCAACGAGTTCCGCCTTTTCCTTTAGCGACCGCCGCGGATCGATCAAGGCCAGGTCTGCCCCGTGAAGTTCAAAATCCCGCTGTTCGCTACGCGAATATTCCGCCGCCAACATCGCAATCGCGCCATTGCCGGTGCCGATATCCAGCAACCGCGCGCTCGCCGGAAAAACGGAGAAAAACTGCAGCCAGCGCTCACGCAGCTCGCCCCGATAATTGCTCTCGAAACCATCGACCATCGAGGTCAGCGGGCCCGCCGCCCAGTATTCACCCCAGAAATCCTGATTTTCTTTCAAGCGGCTGCCCGTGTATGCGGAAAACACCGATTGTCACCTGCCGCCCGCCTTTAATAAAGTCCCGCCATTAACTAAAGTGATGGCCTGATGCACGATATCGAATCCATTCGCAAGCAACTGGATCGCGGCGAGTTCGACCCGGCCGACGCTGCACTCGATGAAGCCTTGTCGAAAACCCCTGGCGACGAGGAACTGATTGCGCTGCGCGGCAGCCTCCGGCATCTCCAGCGCCGCTTCCAGGCCGCGGCCGAGGATTTCGAGGCAGCCTTGTCAAAGCAACCGGACGAGGCGAACTGGCACAACGCGCTGGGCAAAAGCCTGAATAACCTGCAGCAGACGGCGGCCGCGGAAAGCGCTTTCCGCCGTTCGCTGGAAATCGACCCCGGTAACGCGGAGACCTGGCACAACCTGGCTTTCGCGTTGCGTGCCCAGGGCAGGCATCACCAGGCAGCGGACGCATTTTCAGAAGCATTGCAGATCAAACCGGACTATGTGTCGGCGTGGCACAACGCGGGTCTTGTTTATCTGGCCATGGATGACCCGGACCAGGCGCTCGCCGCATTTCTCAAGGCACAGACCCTCGCTGCGGACAGGCCCCGGCTTGCCACGCACATCGGCGTAGCCTTGCACAACCTGGGTCGTTACGACGATGCGGTTGCCGCATACCGGAAAGCGCTGTCGGGGGAACCGGAAGCCGAGGCACACAACAACCTGGCCGTCAGTTTGCAGGAACTCGGGCGTGACGATGAGGCGCTGGCCGCATACCGGGAAGCGGCCCTTCTCGCTCCCGACGACCAGGAAATTCAGATCAAGATTGCCAATCTTCTGATCGGTATGGGCCAGCCGGATCAGGCGATCGATATCGCCAGGCAATGCCTGGCGCGCGCACCGGGACATACCGGCGCCCTGGCAGTGGCCGCGGTCGCCGGACAGGAGCCCGGTTGCGAACTCCTGGATAGCGAACTCCTTGACTTCGACAAATTGATTTTTCAGACCGAACTGGCTGTTGCAAATCATCATGCGTCGGCGGAGGAATTCAACCGGACGCTCGCTACCCATATACTCGAACACCCCACGCTGGTTTACGAACCAGCGGGCCACGCGACACGCCATGGCAGTCACACCGGCGATCTGCTGGCCGGGGAAAAAGGCCCGGTCGCGATCGTCGAAAAGGAAATCACCGCAGGTGTCGGCCGTTTCCTGGCGACGCTGGACGAGGAGAAAGCAGGATTCCTGTTTGCCGGCCAGCCCGATAGCTGGTGCCTCACGATGTGGGCGGTGGTCATGAATGCGCAGGGACACCAGTTGCCGCATATCCACCCGGCAGCCTGGCTAAGCGGAGTTTATTATGTCCAGGTACCCGAAGAAATAAACGACCATGACGGAAGCAAGGCCGGCTGGATCGAGTTCGGCGCGCCACCGCAAACGATGAATTGCCGCGGCGAGCGCCGCCTGAGAGTCTTCCGCCCGGTTGCCGGTAACTGTTTCATCTTTCCCAGTTTTTTTTATCACCGGACCATACCATTCGAGAGCAAACAGCAAAGAATCTGCATCGCTTTCGATGCATTACCCTCGGAAAAACCCAAAATTCGCTAGGTCGCCCGTGGCCGCCGTCCGGTCACTAGCCGGTCTGGTGTCAACCACCACAACAGGACAAGAAAAATCCCGGAGCGGACAAAGCTACGCAGTATCGGCCCTGGGCATGAGCTTATCGAGCGCCAGCACCTTCTCTTTCATCCTGGCCTGGTTT
>BFAU01000165.1 GCA_008975185.1 bacterium MnTg04
GGAAATCGCCAATGTCGTTTCCATGGCCAGCGTGGTTTTTGCCGGCGATGGCAATGCGCTGGCTAATGTGCGTGCGGTCAGCGATGGATACCCACTGCGCGGCCGCATGAAGATTGCCGATGGCTTGTTGCTGCCGGCACGGGCCGCGGACACGATCCCGGCCCCGGGGGAGGCTTGGGCGTCGACCCGGTTACTGGCCAGGCTTGGCGCCGACGTTGGCGGGACCATAGAGGTGGGTACGGCCAGGCTAAAACTTGCCCGGGTCCTGACATACCGGCCGGATCGCGGCATGCAGTTCATCGATATTGCGCCCAGCCTGTTGATCAATGAAGCGGATCTGGACGCAACCGGGTTGATTCAGCCCGGCAGCCGGGTTCGCTACCTGATGTTGTTTGCGGGCGATCGCAGACAGGTCCGCCGCTTCAAGGCCGAATTGCAGGAAATGCTGGGTGACGGCGAGCGTCTCCGGGATATCGCCGATGTCGGCCCGCAAATCAGCTCGGCGATGGATCGGGCCCAGCGCTTTTTGAACTTGTCGGCGCTGGTCAGCGTATTTCTGGCCGCGGTCGCCGTGGCGATGGCCGCGCGCCATTACGTCAGCCGAAGGCTGGATACAGTTGCCTTGATGAAATGCCTGGGCGCGAAACAGGGGCTGATACTGCGGGTCAGCGTCATCCAGTTATTGCTGATGTCGGTGATCGCCGGGTCGCTCGGTGTCTTGTTCGGCTACACCGCGCAGGCCGGGCTGAGTTTTATCATGCAAGACCTGATCGGCAGCGAATTGCCGCCGCCCGGATGGAAGCCTGTTTTCCTGGGTCTGGCCACATCCGTAAGCGTGTTGACCGGATTCGCGTTGCCGGGTTTCATGCAACTGGGGCGGACCCCGCCGCTGCGTGTGCTCAGACACGACATGGGACCCCCGCCGTTACGCTACTCGGTTTCTTACGGCGCCGCGATGGCATCGATGCTGCTGGTTCTTTGGTGGGTGGTTGAAGACGCCGGGTTGCTGATCCGTATCGCTATCGGCAGCATTATCGCGATGACCATACTGCTGGGCGCCGGCTGGCTGCTGGTGCGCATGCTCGGCGGAATCCGCGGTGCGGCCGGTGTAGCCTGGCGTTATGGCCTGGCCAATATTTCTCGTCGTGGTCGCGACAGCGCAATCCAGGTCGTGGCTTTCGGGCTGAGCCTCATGGTCTTGTTGTTGCTGACTGTCGTGCGCAACGACCTGATGGACCTGTGGCGCAACAGCCTGCCCGCCGATGCGGCCAATCGCTTTTTGATCAATATTCAACCGGATGAAATATCCGGCGTCGATGATTTTCTGGCCAGCCGTGGTCTTGGCCGCCTGGAATTCGTGCCGATAGTCCGTGCGAGGATGACCGCAATCAACGACGTACCATTGCGCGATCGTGAATTTGCCGATCGCGATGGTCGGCGGCGTGCCAGCCGCGATGCCAATCTGAGCTGGGCCAGTACATTAGCCAGCGACAACCAGGTCGTCGCCGGGCGCTGGTGGAGTGAGGTCGTTCCCGAGAGCTCCGAAATCTCGGTCGAACAAGGATACGCGGACGACCTCCAGCTCGAACTTGGCGATAGCATTAGCTTCGATGTCGCGGGAGAAACGGTTTCGGCAACGATAACCAGTATCCGAACGGTCGAGTGGGATTCATTCAAACCCAATTTCTTCATCGTTTTTTCGCCGGGCGTGCTCGAACCCTATCCCGCGACTTACATCAGCAGTTTTTATGCCCGCGAAGGACAAGACGCAGAAATCCTTGACCTGGTTCGCCGCTACCCCAGCATCACGGTGATCGATATCGATGCGATCATGAGTCAGGTACGCGGCGTCATGGACAAGGCGGCGCTCGCCGTGCAATCGGTCTTTCTGTTCACCTTGTTTGCCGGTCTGATGGTCTTGCTGGCCGCGGTACAGGCCACGCGGGACCAGCGCTTGTATGAGGCGGCGATATTGAGGACGCTGGGCGCAAAACGCCGGCAGATCCTGTTGGGTGTTGCCACTGAATTTTCCGTGATCGGCCTGTTGGCCGGTGGGCTGGCGGCGTCAGGCGCCAGCGCGGCCGGGTGGTTTCTCGCGGAAAGCCAGTTCCAACTGGAGTATCATTTCGATCCGACGCTATGGTTGACCGGGTTGATCGCCGGCATGGCGATCGTCGGTCTGACCGGCACTCTTGCGACTCGCTCGGTGCTGAATCACCCGCCGGTCCACACTCTACGCCAGGCGTAGCGACAATCGATGACGCAAGGAGTTTGCCGTGAAAAAATTGCTAACTGCGGGGTGGTTGATTGCCTCGGTATTTTTTCTTGTCGCCTGTAGCCAGGATAGCGATACGGCGAAAGAAGATCATGGCGAGGCTGCTGGCAGCGCCGATGCGGAAATCGTAATAAGTATCAGCAACAAAGAAAACGAAGTCGACCTGGTGCTGACGACTGAGTCGCTTTATCTGCAATTGTCCGCGGAAAAACTCGCCGAAATCCAGGCCGAGTTCGATGACGAGCGTGCGGACGAGGAAGACAATGCGCTGGCCAGTGCAATAAAAAATATGGTGCTCGATAATGTAGAGAAATTCTTACAAGAGCGTATTGAATACTCGCTCGATGAAATCGAATCTATGTACTGGGACGATGGGAAAATCGTCATCGAGGTCGAGGAAGAAAATTTTATTTCCTTTGACGATGTGCATGGCGATGACGGCGACATACTGGAGACTTTTGACGAGGAACATGCGCTGGAGTTCATCGAGGCTTTCGAAAAAATTCGCGGCGGCTCCTGACTTACCCCACGACAATTGTTAACGGATTTTCAGTACCCGGGCGTGGCCGCCACGCCCGGTGAGTACACGAACGCGTTCCCCTTCGAAGAATTCGACTGTCGCGGCCTGAACGATGGCGATTACCCTGCCGTTGTCCATTTCGATGGTAATTTCCAGGCCGTCTTGTTTCGTAATTTCCTTTTCGATCGCCTGTCCGGCGATGGCGCCGGCAACGGCGCCGACGGCCCCGGCGACCCGCCGGCCGCCACCGTCGCCGATCTCGCGTCCGATTGCGTGACCGACGGCGCCGCCGCCGACCAGGCCGAGCCGGGTTGCCCTGCCATCGATAACGACCGGAACGACCATCAGCACTTCGCCATAGCGTACGTCCATGGCGCGCAGCGTGTCCCGTCGACTATATACCTCGCCTGCAGTATTCGGCGTCGCGCATCCTGCCAGCAATCCAACCGTGCAAACCAGTGCAATCAAGGCGGTTTTCATAGTCGCGCTCCGTACGATCGAGGTCCTGATAATAACGCATCAGGCGGCCATCGGTTGACAGTCGCCATCGTGACTTGCAGCCTAGTCGCTATCGATGAAGTCGGCTAGGTCCTTCTTGTACTTGACCAGCGATGGCGGATGCAGGTACATCATGTGCCCGGACTCATACATCTCGATCGTGATGTTCTCTTGCTGCTCAGCGGAAATTGCCAGATGATCGATCATGTACTCGGTGGCAAATGCGGGTGTCGCAAGATCGTAGTAGCCTTGCTGCACGAGCACCCGGAGTTCGGGGTTGTCGTTCATCGCGCGGGACAAATCGGGCATCGTATTCGGCGATGGCATCGGGAAATTGCTGCCAGGTTCCGAGTGCGCCCAGTCCCACTTCATGAATAACCGACCGCTGACCTTGTAGTCCTTGTCGCGACCGAATTTCAGGTCGTTGTGATAATAATCGAGGAAATTGCTGATAAACGCCGGTCTTACCGATGTAAACATCGGGTCATAATCCATTTCCTCGCCTAACAGGTTCAGACTGTTGCCGGTAAACCGTGAATCGATTCTTCCGGCGGTCAGTTTCCTGTTACGCAGCAGTTCCTGCGCAAATTGCTGGTGTGAAATACGCAGATTGGCGCGATCTATATAGTCTTCGCTCACGCCCAGGTATCTCGACATTCGGGCAATAACCGCCTGGCGCTGATCCGTCCCAAGGCGATTACCCTTCATCAACGCCGGGCCATAGACGTCGACGGCGAACTGTTTCACTTCCTCATGGAATTCCGCGAGGTCGGCTGGCTTGTTTGCAATGGCATCGTGATACCAGGCGGTGGCAGCCAGCGTCGGCAAATACAGGATATGCGGTAAATCCTCACCGGCGCCGTCCACGCCCACCGCAAAATTGAGAAACGGCGATACCAGGATGACGCCATCGAATGCCATGCCGTGTTTACTCTGCACATAGTTGATGACGCCGGCCGAACGCATGCCGCCATAGCTTTCACCGAGCAGATATTTTGGCGAACGCCATCGGCTGTTTTCAGTCACGTACTGCTCGATAAAGTCGGACACCGTCTTGATATCCGCATCGACGCCCCAGAATTTCTCGCCCTTGGCGTCGCCGATCGGTTTGCTGTAACCGGTGCCGACCGGGTCGATCATGACCAGGTCGGTCCGATCGATGATGCTGTATTCGTTGGCAACACGTTTGAAAGGCGGGCCGGTAAACCCGGCATCTTCGGTGGTCACGATGACCGGTCCGAGTACACCCATGTGCAGCCAGATCGATGAGGAGCCCGGGCCGCCGTTATAGGCGAACATGATCGGGCGATCCGCCAGGTCAGCGACACCGTCCTTCAAATAAGCGGTATAGCCAAAGGTGGCGAGTGGATCGCCATCGTCATCCTTGAGAATCATGGTGCCGGCGACCGCCGTATAGCGAACGGTATTTCCGTCGATCCGGACCTGGTGTGAGGTGATCGAGCTTTCCGCTTTCGGTTCTTCGGCTTCAGGCTTGGCTTCCCCGTTTTTCTCATCCTGGGAAAAAACAACGCCGGAAAATATCGTCAGAAAAAAAATCAGCAGCAGTTTGGTTCTCATATTGATTCGCCCTTCGAGTCTGCAGGTGGCAAAAGAAAAGGGCCGTCACCGACCCCTGGTTTCGATGTCATCCGCCAAGCCTAGAAGCACTGGCCCCCGACAGCAAGCCCGGTCCCTGCTGTTAATCCGTTTTTCAGGGCGTTTTGTCGTGCACGCTGCGGGCTATCGAATCCAGCTCATCCCAGCGTGCATAGCTTTGCTCCAGTTTGGCGTTGACCTCATTCAGCCGTTCGAGCGCCGGCCCCGTCTGCGCATGCGGCAGGCGGAAAAATTCCGGCTCATTGACCCGGGTCATCAATTCGGCCTGCTCGGTCTCAAGCGCGGCAATGGTGTTGGGTAGCGCCTTCAGTTCGTTTTTTTCCCGGTAACTCAGCTTGCGCGGTTTCGCCGGCGTGCTTTTCGGTTTTTTCCTGGCGGCAGCGGATTTGGCCGGGGTTTCCTGGCGTTGTTTTTCTTCCCGTGCCTGCTGATATTCCCACCATTCGCTGTAACCGCCGACATGCTCGCTGATGACGCCGTCGCCATCAAAAACCAGCACGCTGGTAACCACATTATCGAGAAAGGCGCGGTCATGGCTGACCAGCAGCAATGTGCCGGGGTAATCCGCAACCAGTTCCTCAAGCAACTCCAGGGTCTCGACATCCAGGTCGTTGGTGGGTTCGTCCAGCACCAGCAAATTGGCGGGCTGAGCGAACTTTTTCGCCAGCATCAGGCGATTGCGCTCGCCGCCCGACAAGGTGCTGACCGGTGACTCGAATCGTTCGGGCGGGAACAGAAAACTTCGCAGATAGCCGGCCACGTGGCGGCGATGGCCATTGATCGTGACGTACTGGCTGCCGTCGGCCACGTTGTCCATGACCGATTTTTCGAAATTCAGTTGCTCGCGTTGCTGATCGAAATACGCGACCTGCAATTGCGTGCCTTTGCGTATTTTTCCCTGCTCAGGTTTGAGTTCACCGAGCAGCAGTTTGATCAATGTCGATTTTCCCGACCCGTTGGCGCCGATCAGGCCAACCCGGTCTCCCCGCATCACGCGAAGGTTCAGGTCATTGACGATCGGCGTATCCGCATAGGAAAAGCTGACATGCCTGGCTTCGAACACCAGCCGGCCCGAGTGCTCGCCTTCATCCAGTTTCAGGTTTGCCTTGCCCGACCGGCTGCGGCGCTGACGCTGCTCTTCGCGCATGGCTTTGAGCGCGCGGACCCTGCCTTCGTTGCGCGTGCGCCGGGCCTTGATGCCCTTGCGGATCCACGCCTCTTCCTGCGACAGTTTCTTGTCGAACGCGGCATGTCGCTTTACTTCGTCTTCGAGCTGTTTCGCGCGGCCCTCCAGGTACTTGTCGTAGCCGACGGACCAGGACGATATTGCGCCGCGATCCAGGTCGAGGACGCGAGTGGCCAGCCGCCGGGCCATGGCGCGGTCGTGGGTGATGAACATCAGGGAACCCGCGTAGCGCAGCATGTACTCTTCCAGCCAGCGTATGGCCGCGATATCCAGGTGGTTGGTCGGCTCGTCTAGCAGCAACAAGTCGGGCTCGCTTACCAGCGCGCGCGCAAGCATCACTCGCCGCCGCCAGCCGCCGGAGCGGGTGTTCATAAGATCACTGCCATCCAGCCCCAGGCGAGAGAGCACGGTTTCGACTTTCTGATTTATTTGCCAGCCATCGGCGGCTTCCAGTTCATGCTGCAGTTCGGCCAGGCGTTTTTCGGTGGCCGCGGTGTGATCGCTCGCGAGATCCGTCGCCGCCCGGTGGTAAGCGGACAGCAACGCGCCAAGTTTTGGCAGGCCGTCGGCCACGATTTCGAACACGGTATTCTCGCTCTCGATCTGCACTTCCTGCGCCAGGTGTGCGACCCGAATCCCGGGCCGGACCCAGACCTCGCCGTCGTCGGGTGAGGTTTCATTGCTGATCAGTTTCATCAGCGAGGACTTGCCCTCGCCATTGCGGCCGACCAGGCACACCCGTTCAGCCGGGTGGATTTCCAGCGTGACCCGGTCCAGCAGGGGCCGGTGCCCATAGGCAAGCGAGACTTTGTCGAGGCGGATGAGTGGCATGGGATCGGATGATAGCAATGAAGGCTTGCCGGGGCGGCAAGGAATCAGCGGGTCCGGGCATGACCGATCGACCAGCGCAAATCCTGAGCATGGTCTATATTCAACTGGAAGTTGGGTTTTTTGGCCGGGCATCTGCCAGCGCCGCTGGCAAACCAGGAGCAGAACAATGAAAAGAAGGGAATTTTGCAAGTCCGCTATCGCCGCCGGTACGCTGGCATCGCTGCCGATGTCGCAGGCCATGGCGGCCGCGATAAGCTCCATATCGGTATTGTCATCGATTACCGCGACCAAGCTTGGCGGTCAGCAGACGGTCATCGAAAAGGCCGCGATCAAAGAGTTCAGGGACAGCCTGCAGGGGCAATTGTTGATGCCCGGAAACGGCGCCTATGACGTCGCGCGCAGGCTTTGGAACGGCATGATCGATAAACGCCCGGCGTTGATCGCTTTTTGCGCCAACGCGGCCGATATCGCTCACGCGGTTTCTTTTGCGAAGGATCACGAGTTACTGGTCGCGATCAAGGGCGGCGCACACAGCTTTTCCGGCAAATCCTCTTGTGATGGCGGCCTGATGATCGATTTGTCCGGCATGAAAGGGATAGAGGTAGACGCCGAAAATCGTATCGCCAGGGTCCAGCCGGGTGTGCTTGGCGGCGAGCTCGACGTGCAAACCCAGCAGCACGGGCTGGCAGCGATGACTGGGGCTATCGCGCATACCGGAATCGCCGGTCTGACCCTCGGCGGTGGTCTTTCCCGGGTCAGCCGTAAATACGGCCTGATGATCGATAGCTTGAGATCGGCCGATATCGTCACGGCCGATGGCAGGCATCGCCATGCCAGCGCCGATGAAAACCCGGATTTGTACTGGGCGCTGCGCGGTGGTGGCGGCAATTTCGGTGTCGTGACTTCGTT
>BFAU01000166.1 GCA_008975185.1 bacterium MnTg04
CGGCCCGTATTCCTGCGGCAGATTGCCGAACCAACTGACAAAAAACTGCGCCCAGAAAAAATACAGCCAGAGCAAGGAAAAGCCCGTCAGCATGATACCCAGGCTTTTCACATGCAGCGTCGAAAAATAATCTCCGACCGGAACCACCCGGCGCAACAATACGCTGAGCAGAAGCAGCAAGGCAGTCCCCGCAAACATATTGCCGACAATGAAATACATGGGATAAACCGTGCTGTGGTAGTGCGGGGTCAGCATCATGCCAAAATCCCAGGCAATGAATGTGCTGGTGACAGCGCAGGTCAGCAGGATCAGCGGAGAATAAAAGTAGACAAAGCGCTTGATTTTCGCTGTATCCCTGGCTGTCTTCATTTTGAGCAGGCGGCGGTACATGGCACGGCGCCAACGCGGACCGCTCGTCGCGCTCTCCTGCGTTACGTCGGGGAGCAGGCCATAAACGAAAGACACGGCGACCAGGACATAAAAAACGATCAGCGCGACCAGGTTCCTGGTCAGCAAAAAGGTTTCATTCAGCCATGCGCTGAGGTGCTCGCCAGGCGCCGGTTCCAGCCAATAGAAGAGATCGTGCCGCCCGAAGTAATAAATGACCAGCAAGCCGCCTATAGCAATCGGCATATAGGCAAGCGTCACGATCTCTGCCAACCGGTAATATGGGCGCGCCCACTTGGCGCCGATCACGCGCATCATCGCGGTAAACGAAGCGCCGAATTGGCTGACGCCGAGCAGGAAAACGAAGTTTGCCGTCAGAAACGCCCAGGGCACCTCGGCTGAACCAGTCTGCAGTGCAAAAACCAGCATTGCCATGCAGCCAATAAAAACAACGCCAAAGAAAAGCAGCCATTTAGCGTAGCCGCCATTGTTTGCCTCTACACCAAGTGCTATTTCGGGAACATCGTTCATTTTTGGCCCAATACGTGCTTGATATAATTAACCACATGCCACCGCTCATCCTCCGGGATCGCGTCGCGATAAAATGGCATGGCGATACTCCCGTGGGTGATCGTGAAAAATATCTGGCCATCGGGCTGGTGTTGTACATAGTCCATGGTGAGATCCATCGGCGCGACGGCAAACTTCAACCCGACTAGCCCGTCCCCCCTGCCCTGATCACCGTGGCAGGTCTGGCAATGGACCTCATACAACGATCTGCCCAGAGCCAGCGACTCGGGCCTCGCCCAGACCGGGTTTTCAAGCTCGCCGGCGGCCAGCCTGGCCAACACGAGGTCGCCAATGCTGGCAGGAGTCGGAATGGTTTCCTTGTTTTTTGTCGGCACAGAACTGGCATTGGTCCGGACCTCGGATTCCTGTGGCTTTACCGAGGGCTGGTCGCGCATATCTTCATCCCAGGGCAAGGCTGAGGAACGGGGAACGACCCCCATCGCCATGGCAAGACCTGCAATGAAAAGCATAGCTGCGGGCCGCTTCATCGGTCCCCCTCCACCCGGCTCACTTCCTCCGCGCCGGATTCAAGAATGATATTTTCCGCCAGCATGCTCTTTTCGGCCTCGGCGCATTCGACGACCAGCGTAAACCGGTCCACATTGGATGCTGGAAGATAAATCCTGTCCCGCCAGGCGGGCAAACCGGAGACGACATGAAAACCGAGCAAGGTAAACAGCACCCCGAACAGGATCGTCATCTCGTAGCTGATGATCAGGTATGGCGGAATAGTAATGATCGGGCGCCCCGCAGTCGGCAGGATGAATGTCAATGCCGTCGCAACAGCCATCGCGAAACCCATGGCCGCGCCGATTATCGTCCCTGCCAGCGTATAGCGCCGAACCGGTGACTTGCCGAAGCCAAGAATACGATCGGCCTCATGCAGCGGTATCGGCGACATCGCCGTCAATTCGTCGAAACCCGATTCCTTGAGCCTGCGCAGTGCGCCGATGAACTCGTCCTCGAACTCAAAAACACCCATTACATTGGTGCTCATTTCAACGCGACCTCCGTAACGGTTTCAGCGTTTCCTTTACCTCGTACAGGGACACCGCGGGCACCCACTTGACAAATATCAGGAACAAGGTTGTGAAAACCGCGAACGAGCCGATGGTGATCGAAATTTCGATGGCCGACGGGAAATAAAAGCCGAATGCGTTGGGCAGGAATTTTCTCGGCTGGGAAGTCGCGACGATGATGAACCTTTCACTGATCATGCCGATGTTGATCAGGATCGAGATGATCAGCATGGACCTCCACGAGGTCCGGATTCTCTTGAACAAAATCAACAACGGAACAACGGCGCAAAACAGGACCATTTCCCAGAACATCGGCGCGTAAAAACCGGTCAGCCTCCACTCGAGCGCCTCCAACTCGTAAGAACTGCCGCTAAACCAGGTCGTAAACACCTCCATGATGTTGATATAAGTCCAGATCAGCGACAGGAGGACCAGAAGCTTCCCCAGGTTAACCAGGTGGATTTCGCGAATGTAACGCTCGAAGTTCATGTATTTGCGCAGCAGAAACATGACCGTGACGATACCCGCGGTACCCGAGAAAATCGCCCCGGTCACAAAATAAGGCGCGAAGACGGTGTGGTGCAGTCCAGGCACGAGTGACAAGGCGAAGTCCCAGGACACGATACTGTGCACCGATACAGCCAGCGGGATAACCAGCACCGCAAAAAAAGTATAGGCCCAGCCCAGGGTGTGCCACTCCTTGGCCGTCCCCCTCCAGCCGAAGGAAAATATCGTGTAGAGCTTGCGCCGCAGCCCGGTGCTTGCATCGCGTACCGCCGCAAAATCCGGCACCGATCCCATGTAGATGAAAATCGAGCTGGCCGTCAGGTAGGTGGTGATCGCCATGACATCGAACATCAGCGGCGACCGGAAATTCGGCCATAAACCCATTTGGTTCGGCACCGGAACCGTCCAGTGTACGAACCAGACCCGGCCCAAATGCACCATGACGAAAAGCGCCGCGGTAATCAGCGAGAAAAGGGTCATGGCTTCGGCGCTGCGATAAATCGCCTTGCGCCACGAACTGTTGGTGATATGCAGCACCGCCGACAGCAAGGTGCCCGAGTGACTCAGCCCGATCCAGAATATAAAGTTGGACAGGTAGGTCCCCCAGACCGCGCTGCGATTCATTCCGGCGACGCCGACGCCCACCTCCAGCTGATAAAACCAGGGAATGAAAAAACAGATGCCGGCGACCGCGATCGAAGTACCAAGCGTTGCCCAGTACTTCGGACCGGTCTCCATCATCGCCCGCAGGACATCCTGGTTGACCTCGGCATAAGTCGGTTCGACGTAGTCAGCCATCTGTGTGGACCCGCTTCAGGTAAACAATTGACGGCGTCGTATTCAACTCCTCCAGGACATGGTAGCCACGCGGGTTTCTGGCCATCTTCGAGACCTGGCTGTCCGGGTCGTTGAGGTCGCCAAAAACCATGGCCTCGGTCGGGCAACTTTGCACGCAGGCCGGTTTTATTTCACCGTCACGAACCCGTCGGCGGGAATCATCCTTCGCTGCGTCCTTGGCCTGGCGTATACGCTGGATGCAAAAGGTGCACTTTTCCATCACGCCTTTTTCGCGGACCGTGACATCCGGGTTCAACTGCTGCTCCAGCGGCTCGTCCCACTCATAGGTGAACCAGTTGAAGAAACGAACTTCGTAAGGGCAATAAACGGCGCAGGTCCGGGTACCGATACAGCGGTTGTAGACTTGTGTATTGAGCCCGTCCTGGTTGTGATAAGTCGCAAAAACCGGACAGGCGATTTCACAGGGGGCCTGATCGCAGTGCTGGCAAAGCATCGGGATGAATTGCAGCTTGATGTCCGGGTACTCGCCCTCCCAGTAACGCTCGATCCTGATCCATTTTATTTCCCGCCGCATTGCAAACTGTTGCTCACCGACGATCGGCAGATTGTTCTCCGCCTGGCAGGCGACCACGCAGGCTTCGCAACCCGTACAGCGGTCCAGGTCAATCGACATGGTCCAGTGGTAATCGAACTTGTCGTAGTAGCCTGGCTTTCTGTATTTCTTGAATTTTTCCAAAGCTGTGCTCATCTACGTCTCCTGTAATCAGGCATGGCCATCTTTTTGCCCCAGAATATTCCGCCCCAGGTCGCGCGTCGTACCGTCGGTCTTGATGACGTGGACCCGCCTGCCGGTTTTTGAAATTTTCACGCGGGTTGCCGACCAGGCCAGCCCACCGCTGCCGCTATCGGTTTCAGGCGCCAGAATCTCGATCGGGTTCGAGCCCCGGCCGCTCGCGTAACGGCCGTAGTTGCCGTGGCCTTGCCCGATCGGCATGGCCACCACGTCGGGCCGGATTGCCTCATAGATAAAAGCCGGCGCCTCGAACCGGCCGACCGTGGACTCGACCAGCAAGACGTCCCCTTCGCCAATGGCGAGCTCGGCGGCTGTTTTCGGGTTCAATTCAACCCAGGAGTTGTAGACGATACTGGTCAGCGGATCGGGCAGTTCCTGCATCCACGGCAAATTGGCGCCGCGCCCGTCGTGGAAGGCCAAACTCAAATAGGGCTGCATCACAAACCGGTACTCACTCTCGTTGCCGGCAAAAGACGGCTGCGCCATGCCCACCGCCGACAACATCGCCCGGCCCATGGCCTGATGCGGGCGATCCTGTTGCTGCGGCGACTCACCCCAAACCCCTGATTCCAGGATACTGGTCCAGAATTTTCTGAACCCCTGGTCGCTGCTGTCGTCGCTTTTTCCCCGATAGACCGACCGCCACATTTCCATGAGGTAATTTTCCATCGATGTCCAGGGCATGTTGGCGGGAAGCTCGCCACCAATCTGGTGCGCCAGCGCGAGAATGATGTCGCCGGCCGACCGCGTATCGTAGAGTCTCTTGACGACCGGCTGGGCTATAGAGGCAACCGCGAAGCCGACACCGGGATCGGGGATGTTGTCGCCCCAGGCTTCCAGGTAGGTATCCAGCGGCAGGATGATATCGGCCAGCGCCATCGTTTCGTCCATGAAGCTCGACATGCCGATGACATACGGAACCGCCATCACTGCCTCTTTGACGTTTGCGGCGGCAGGCAGGGTAAACACCGGGTTCGTATCGTGAAGAATCAGCACCTCGGCGTCGTTGCCGCGCAACGATGCAAACAATTTCAGCATCTGTTGATAACTGGCGCGCGGCCGGGGAGCGTCAATGGAAAATGTGCTGGCCGGGTTGAACAAAATCCCGCCGGCTTCGCCGATATTACCGCCGATATAATTGAGCACATTGACCGCGACCAGGTTGGCGGTGCCATTCGTCGACGCGCCGGCGGCCCCGCCGCCTATAGCCAAGCTGGGACTGGCGGCAGCAAATTCCGTCGCGATCCGTACGATGCGATCAGCCGATATTCCACTTCGTTCGGCGACGCTGGCCGGCGAATAAGCGCCGAGCGCCTGTTTCCAGTCACCGGCATCCGCACCTGCATACAATCCTTGTTCGACGATGGAATGCGCCATCGCCAGGGCGAGCATGCCCTCGCTGCCAGGCCGGGCCGCTATCCACTCGTCGGCATTTGCCCCCGACAGCGACATCCGTGCCTCGACCTGCACACAGCGGCCGCGCTGTTCCGTCCCCTGCCGCAAGTGCCCGTAGGAAACGCTGTGGTGAACCGGCGACAACCAGGCGCCCAGATAATCCGCGCCAAAAGAAAGCAGGTACTTGCTGTTGCGAATATCGTAATAAGGCAGGACATCTTCGTCGAAACAGGCCTTGTTCGCCGCATACAGGCTGGCCGGGTGTGAAAACTCGTGTTGCAGATAGTTTTTCGAGCCGAGCTGATCCATGAACAGGGCAAACAGCTCATGCAAATGACCGTTTACGCCACCGCTAAGCAGGTAGGCATTGTTCGCTTTTTTTTGAATTTTCAGCGTGCCCAGGACCCCGGAGATCGTGGTCAGAGCCTGGTCCCAGCTGATCGGGCTAAAACTGCCGCTGCCACGCTCGCCATCCCTGAGCAACGGGGTTTTTATCCGGTCCGGGTTATACAGCACGTTCAATCCGGCTTGCCCCAACGCGCACAGCCTCCCCTGGTTGACCGGGTGAGACGGGTTGCCCTCGATTTTCTTGGCCCGCCCTTCCCGGGTTCTGACCGAGATCCCGCAACCAGCCGAACATTGCGTGCACACCGTGTGGTACCAGGTCGCGATTCCAGGCGAATAATCTTCGGGAAGATTGACTTGCGGGATCAGGAACTCTGTCGTCATCTTCGAAGCATCGGCAGCGAGAAAACCAGCCCCCGCACCGAGCGTTCCGGCTCCGACAAACTTCAGGAAATCCCGACGATTGATCTTGTTACTCATCATCACCCTCGAGTTTCGCAGCTTTCGCTACTCCTACTTATGGCAGGTCCAACAATCGCGTCCGTTTTCGACCTCTTTGCTGGTATGGCAATCGACGCACCACGGCATGCGCAGCGGTTGCTGTCGGGTAATTCGATCCATGGTATCGACGGGGCCGTGACAGGTTGCGCATTCCAGCCCCGCCTTGATGTGCCGTTTGTGCGTGAAATGCACAAAATCGGGAACGTCATAGACTTTGATCCAGGGTATGGGCTTGCGGTCGGCGAAATATTGAGCCACCTTGATGATCTCCGGTTTGTCGGTGGCGACCGACCTGTGGCAACCCATGCATTTTTCCACCGATGGCACGCCGGCCACCGGCGTACGGGCGGCATAGACATGACAGTATTGACAGGGAATTTCATTTTCCCCGGCATGGATTCTATGACTGAATTCGATGGGCTGAATGGGGGTGGCGTCGTCAAAATAAGTGCTGTTTACCCAGATACCCACAACAAAACCTGCCACCCCGCCAAAGACAACCAGGGCCGGTTTCTTGAAATAAGCAAGAGCTTCCAGAACAGAAATTGACATTTTGTATTTCTCTTCGCGTTGCGGATTGTGCCTATTGCTTTTACAAACTACAAATCTGCCTTTTCGGATTTCATCAAATACAGTTTTGGACCGTTGAACTGCCGACCGGCGATCGTGATTTCCACCGGGTATTCGCCCGCCGCCTCAAATACCAGTTTTTCCATCGGCAACACCAGCTGCGTCACCGCCGGCGCCCGGGTTTCCGGTCTGCTGTCCACATCGGTATGGCCTTCAATGGTAAAAATAGCCAACCCGTCCGGGTCTTTCAGGTGTATCAGGAATTCTTTTTTTCCCTCGTCAGCCCGTTGCCACTCTATGATTCCAGCCAAAAACAACCGTTCCTGCCTGGCGGGAAACGCCGGGGCATACAACTCGCTCAACACGCCTTGAAGACTTAGCTTCCCGTCAGGCTCGATACTGGCCTGGTTACAAAAAAATAAGGTGACTTCCACGATCCCTGTTGCAAGATGCTCCCGTTACAGGGCCGAGTGTAGCACGCGATTTCAAAACCAACCCGCAAAGCCACCACTGGGAAAACAGCTCGCAAAATGCTTGAAGAAAAACAGAGAGTTAGGTAGGTTGTTCCTCAATTCTGCATACTGCGAGCGGGGACGTCATGAAAAAACTACCAGGATTTGCCTTGATCTTCGTCATTGTGCTTGGCAACACCATGGTTGCAAAAGCCGCCGATGGCGACGCCGAAAAGGGGAAGGTCTTGTTCGCTGTCTGCATGGCTTGCCATGGTGCGGATGGCGAGGGCAACGCAGCGCTGAATGCTCCCGCGACCGGCGGCCAGGACGAATGGTATGTCGTCCGCCAACTGAATAATTTCCGGGCAGGGGTGCGCGGCGCGCACGCAGGCGATATTTTTGGCGCGCAGATGCGCCCGATGGCCTTGACCCTGGCAAACGATCAGGCGGTAATTGATGTTGCCGCGTATATTGCGACTTTGCCGCTTCCTGAACTGGCAACCACTATCGAAGGCGATGCGGAAGCCGGCAAAAAGGCGTTTGCGGTTTGCGTGGCCTGCCATGGGGCCAACGGGGAAGGCAATGTCTCATTGAATGCGCCACGCCTGTCGGGACAGTACGACTGGTACATCAAACGTCAGCTCGACAATTTCAAGGCCGGCATACGGGGCACCAACCCGAAAGATATTTATGGCGCGCAAATGCGGCCGATGGCCATGATCTTGGTCACCGATGAGCAGATTCGGGACGTCACCGCTTATATCGCCACCTTGGAATAGGTACACCCGAGGGAATAACGAGCCGATTTCAGCAGCGTTATTCGCCCAGCCCGACCGAGCGGTTTGGTGGCTGATCGTTAACGCGTTGCGTTCCTTTCGCAGCAGCCCAGCCGACCAGTACATACCGCGTTCCGGACAACGTCGGTTTCGCCGCGTGCAGGTATCGATGATCCGATGGGAAACAAGCCAGCATGCCGGCCTCCGGGCGTATGCGAAAACCGAAATGCGGGAAATCGAGTTCGCCGCCAGTGAAATCATTGTTCAGGTAAAGCAACAGGCTGTAATCCCTGTCCATCCCGCGTGACCATTTCCGCTGCGATGCGGTCCAGTTGTCCGCATCGGAATGCGCCTGGTAGTGTCCGCCCTGGTGATAACGAAGTATCTCCGGGCATTCAAACCATTCGATCTCGGTCGAGTAGAATGGCTGCACCTCATGAAGAAAAATATCGCTCACCAACGAATTGACATGATCGTTTATCCCCGCGATATCCACATACTCGGTAATCCTCGCGGTCGACTCCCGGGTCGCAGCCTGTCCTGATTCCGGCACATCCGCACTTTGGATCGTGGATTTCTTGCCGACCTGCCGGTTCGCATAATCGACGATGAACTGACACTGCGCCGCGTCCAGGTATTTCTTGATAATCAATATCCCCGGCGGCACCAAACCCCGGGTTGCCACGATGCCGGGTGGCTGGTCGGCGCAATACCGCGATTGTTTTTCCGGCGTATCGAGACCGCCACGGATGTACCCCAGCTCGGTGTAGTCGGGAGTCGCCCGTACGGTGGCGTTCTTGCCGCTCGCCGCGGACTGATTTGCTGCGCAGCAGTGCTTGTAGCGCTTTCCGCTGCCACAAGGGCAAGGATCGTTTCTGCGAGGCATGGGTTGACCGGACATGGGGATCACTGGCTGGCGGCAACAAAAAATTCATCATAACAAAGCAGAAACCGGACTCCAGCCCCATCGGCAAATACCCGGTCCGCAGGTTTGTATCGCGGGAGCGGTCGTATTGTTTAACATAATCCTGCCTGGTGATTTACCGAAATCTTTAACTACTTGTTTTATAACGTTTTTATTTGAACATGTGCAGCGAATCGACATTACCGTGACATATGTCGAAAAAATCGACAAAAATCGACAGGTTTGCTTGATTTGTCCATTTCATCGACATATACTCAAAACATGTCGAAAAACTTATGAAAAATCGACATATCTACCGCGTGTGTCTTTTCGATCGACACATCGCCAGTAAATGTCGAAAAGGAGTTGTTTTTTCGACATATTGAACAATCCTGTCGTTAACTTCGACAGATCGGGACCGGCGCTACAAGGAGTGTTTTGCGATGGCCAAATTCGACCCTCAAAAGCCATACAACGACCTGCCGATGCTGCCGCCAGCGAATGGCGAAATCGAGACATCGACGATTTTGAAAAAATGCATTTCGGCGCGCGTCGCTCTTGCGGAACTGAAACAAGCCGCCGAGTTAATCCCCAATGCAGCGGTCCTGGTGAACGCACTGCCGCTGATGGAAGCCCGCGCGAGTTCGGAAATCGAAAATATCGTAACCACGACGGACAAGCTTTTTGAATTCGCCGATGTCGCCGAAGAAAAGGCGGACCCAGCGACCAAAGAGGCTTTGCGTTATCGGCGAGCATTATTCGAAGGCAGCCGCGCCGTGCAATTGGGCTCACTCACGGTCAAGACGGCGATCGGTCTTTGCCGTACCGTCAAGAACGACAAGAAACTGAAGATCCGCGATAACAAGGGGACAAATCTCAAGAGCAGCGCCAGCGGAAAAATCATCTACACGCCACCCGAAGGAAAAAAGCTGATCGCGGAGAAACTCGCTAACTGGGAAAAATTTCTGCACGATAAATCGAATATGGACCCACTGGTAAAAATGGCGATCCAGCATTACCAGTTTGAAGCCATTCATCCGTTCAATGACGGTAACGGCCGGACCGGCCGGATTCTGAATATCCTTTTCCTGGTCGAACAGGGATTGCTCGATTCACCGATTCTTTATCTAAGCCGCTACATCATTCGCAAAAGGAAAGATTATTATCGCCTGTTGCTCGAAATAACTACCAAACAGGCCTGGGAGCCGTGGGTGGAATTTGTGATCGAAGGCGTCGAAGAAACCTGTTTGTGGACGACCGAGAAAATTAAATCGATTCGCGAATTGATGCAACACACGAGTTTATTCATTCAAAAAAAGTTGCCCAGAATTTATTCCTGGGAGCTGAACGAATTGCTGTTCAAACAACCCTATTGCCGGATCGGGAACCTGGTCGATGCCGGGATCGCCAAACGCCAGACGGCGTCGGTTTATCTCAAGCAGCTTTGCGACATCGGTGTCCTCAAGGAAAGCAAATCCGGCCGTGAAACCTTGTTCGTACACCCTAAATATATCGATTTGCTGACGGTTGAGGAAAATATCTACGTTTATTACGCCGGCATAGAAACCGAAACAGCAAGTGTCCATACCGCGCCCTAGCACGATCCTCAAACCGCTGACCCGGATGGCGGCGGTAACAATCAGCGGGCTGATGCGGTCTTTTCTACCAGGACCGTAATACAAGGCATATGGCCATGCTCGAGAACGCAAAACTACCGATAAAGACCCAGTTACAAAGAAACGCCGTTGCGCTGATCAGTTTTCTTGTCGCCCTGACCAGTCTCGGGTACAACACCTGGCGGAACGAGCAAACCGAGGCTAACCGAAACATACGCGCCGCCGGCTTTGAAATGATTATCGCCATGGCCGATTTGCATGAAGTTGTTTTCCTTGGACATTTTTCGCCCGATGCCACCGCCGGGATCGAGAAAAAAGGTTGGGCCGTGGTTCTTGGCCTGCAAGACCTGAGCATGGTAATGCCGGCCAAGGTGCAGGAGGCCGCCACGAAGCTTGGCAAGGCCTGGGCGGAGGAGTCCGGAATCCTGGGGGAACCCGAGGCCAGCATTAGCCAGATCAATTTGACAATCGACCGTCTGCGCCATGAAATCCTGATGGCGCTGCAAGCGCTGGACTAGATTGAGCTAACCGTGTCGTAAACGCGCCCGGAAGGCGCCTGGTTACTTTTTCGACGACGAATCATAAGGATTGAATCCGGCATCGCTCACACTGACATCGGGGTCTGCAGACGGATCGGGGTTTGCATCGGGTGCGCCCTGGTCTTTCATCTCCTGCAAGGGGTCTTGCACTTTTTCCGCGCCGAAGATGCCGGTCTTCATGAGCGACAACTTGAGCGTTCTGATCGTGCCATCCCAAATGTTGGGGTTATTCTCATTTTCCACGATATCGTCAGGCCGCTTTTCTTCCGGGCCAACGGGCGAATTGACTTTCGGGCCTGAAGCCATGATTTCCTCCTGATACCTGGTATCACGAGATTACATAATGATCAAACAACAATTTTAATTCGTTGCCGTCGGGAGTCTGTGACTTGCATCACGTTTTTTGCAGGGGTACAAGTGCGCTGGGCATCGTGCAATCCCCATGCGGTCGTCTTCGCCATCGAGTCCTGACAGCTCTCGAGCTTTCGATCGATCCGCCCAGGCTGCATTTTTCAATTCGGAAGAACGGCCGGCGCAGGTAGCTATTGGCGAGAACTTTCTCCAGAATAAGCCTCTCGGGATTCGTATTTCGCGAAAAAACAAGGTGGTTTCGTTGGTAGTTCGTCGTTCCTTTTCGCTGGCGGTTTTATGCGGTTTCCTGCTG
>BFAU01000167.1 GCA_008975185.1 bacterium MnTg04
AGCCTGAAGGACCGAGAGCCGGGCGTCGTCCTCCTTGATCTGGATCTTCCCGACAGCCAGGGGCTGTCAACTTACATGATGTTCCAGTCCCGGTCTGCAAAAATCTCGGTCATTACACTCGTCGACAGCCAGCAGGAAGATCTTGGCGAGAATACTGTCGCCAAAGGAGCCATCGAGTACATCAATTGGCAAACGGCGACCCAGGACCTGGTTACCCGCAGTTTGCGTTACACGACGGAAAGAACACATACGCTCAAGCAACTGAAGGCGTCGGAAGCCAAATATCGTGAGTTGTTTGAATCCGTCGTGGCCGGCGTTTTCCAAACCAGCCAGGAAGGACGCTTTATTTCGGCCAACCCGGCGCTGGTCAGAATGCTGGGCTACGACACCGAAGAGGAATTGCTCGCGCTGGATATTCCCCGCGATGTATACATGTACCCCGAAGACCGGGCCAACTGGCGCAAGGCGATTGACGAGGATGGCAAAATACGCAACGCGGAGTTGGTGCTGAGAAAAAAAGATGGCAGCAAGATCGTCGTACTGGAGAACTCGCGCGCAGAAACCGATGAACAAGGCCGGCTGATTTATTTCGAGGGAACACTGACGGATATTACGGAAACTCACGAACAGTCTGCCCAACTTTCCTATGAAGCGAGCCACGACCCCCTGACCGGCGTATTCAACCGGCGTGAATTCGAGCGCCGCCTGCAGAGCCTGCTGGATAACATTCACGTGCAGCCAGGGCCGCACGCCGTCTGCTATATGGATCTCGATCGTTTCAAGGAAATCAACGACAACTGCGGCCATGTTGCGGGCGATGAATTGCTGCGACAGGTCGCCGAGCAACTGCAGTCTCGGGTCCGGCACGGCGATACGCTCAGTCGGCTGGGTGGCGACGAGTTTGCGTTGATACTTCACGACTGTGGCGAAGAGGACGCCGTTCGCGTTGCAGAAGGCCTGAGGACTATGGTCGAAGATCTCCGTTTTTCCTGGAGTGGCCAGATTCATACGATCGGCGCCAGCATCGGAATCGTGCCGATCTCGCCAGAGCGGAGACGCCTCAGCGAAGTTATGGGCGCTGCCGATGCGGCCTGTTACCGCGCCAAGGATTCCGGCAGAAACCGTGTCCATCTTTTCATTGAGGACGACACTACCGCTTTGCAAAGGCTGGGCGAGCTAGGCTGGGTGACCAGAGTCAAGCAAGCGCTGCAGGAAAACCGCTTTCATCTTGCAGCACAGCCGATCAGCCCGCTGGCGGATGACGCCGATTTTTTCCATTATGAGTTGCTGGTCAGGATGCTGGATGAGGACGGCCGGGAAATCCCGCCAGGCGCTTTCTTCCCGGCGGTTGAACGCTACAACCTGTCCATCCGCATGGATCGCTGGATTATCATCAAGGCGCTCGCCTGGCTGGCGGAAAACAACCCGCTGATGAATGACAACAGCAAGTTCTTCATAAATTTGTCGGCTGATTCGATTGCCGACATTGATTTTGCCGACTCGTTATCAAGGCAAATCGGTGAAAGTGGCATCCCAGGCGAGAAATTGTGCTTTGAGATTTCCGAAAACATCGCTACGGAAAATCTTTCGGCGACCAACCGGTTCATAAGCAAACTGAAGGGCCAGGGATGTGAGTTTGCACTCGATAATTTTGGCAACGGTATTTCTTCCTTCGCCTATCTGAAAAACCTTGCCGTTGACTATGTCAAGATCGATGGCGTCTTTGTGCGCAGCATGGGAGACGACGAAATAGACTGGCAGATGGTTAAATCAATCAACGAGATCAGTCATGCCATGCAGAAGAAAACGATTGCCGAGCACGTGGAGTCCGAAAAAGTCATCAAGAGACTCCAAAAATTGAAACTTGACTTTGCGCAGGGATATGCAATCAGCCGGCCGTTGCCTATCGATCAGATTGTCCCGTCAAAATAACGATCGCCAGGCTCCTGGAGTCTGCTCATTCGGTCCGTAGCGCTTCCACCGGTATCATTGCCGCGGCGCGGCGCGCAGGCGCAACGCCAGCCAACAGCCCGATCGATATAGCGGCAAACTCTGCCAGAAAAACGAAATATAACGGTGTATGGACCGGCATCGAGGGAACCAGCTGGTTGATCATCCACGCGCCACCCCAGCCGAGCACCAGCCCCGCAAACCCGCCGGCCGCCGCCAGCAGAATGGCCTCGCCGAGGAACAGCGTGAGTATCTGCCCTTTGCTGGCTCCCAGTGCCCTGAGCAATCCCACTTCGCTGGTTCTCTCGCTTACCGATATCGTCATTATGCTGAATATTCCGACGCCACCGACCAGCAGGGAAATACCCCCCAATGCGCCAACCGCGAAGGTCAGAACGCCCAGGACCGAACCAAGTACATCCATCATTTGCTGCTGCGTCGTAATGGTCACGTCTTCGCCACCATGACGTGCGATCAACAGCCGCTTGATGCCGGAGACCAACTCGTCTACCGGCGCATTTTCCGCGTACAGAATATCGATTTCCATCAGGCCTTCCCGGCCGAAAAGGTCAAGACCACGGGAAGCCGGGACGAAAATCGTGTCGTCCAGGTCGAAACCCAGCATCGTGCCCTTTGGCTCCATGACGCCGACAACCCGGTAACGGTCGCCACCGACCCGGATTCGCGCACCCACCGGGCTCTCTTTCGAAAACAGCTCGTTGGCCAGCTTGCTACCGAGTACCGCGACCGCACGCGGATTGCGCGGATCATCCGGCGGCAAAAAACTGCCGCTGGCGACATCGAACTGGAAAGCTTGCGGAAAATCCGGTGAAACGCCGTAAACGGTTGTTCGACGCTGCAAGCGGCCAAACTCGATTTCGGCATTGCCTTGCACCATGGCCACGACACTTTCGACATAAGGCAGGCGTCGCAATGCTTCGGCATCGTCTATGGATAACGGGCGTACACTGCCAAAAACGCCGATCGACGCACCCATGGTCGTCGCCTTGCCGGGATTGATGCCGATGATATTGGTGCCAAACTGCGTGAACTCGGACATCACGAAGCGATGAATGCCCTCGCCGATGGAAGTCAAAAGGACGACTGCAAAAATCCCGATCGCGATTCCTAGCGTGGTCAGCGCCGAGCGCAGACGGTGCGCCGTCACTGCGCTGCCGGCGAGCCGTGCCATGTCCGCGGTTCTCATCTCAACCGCCCCGAAGCGCCTGCACAGGGTCCATTTTTGCGGCCCGGCGGGCCGGCAGCAAACCGAAAAACAGGCCGCTGAAAATAGCCGTCACCATTGCCGCCGCGACCGCCCACCATGGCGGCATGAAGGTTAGCGCCGGGTAGACGACACCCAGAAACCAGGCGCCGCCATAGCCAAGAACCAGCCCGAGTAAGCCACCGGTAAACGACAACAACAGGGCTTCGGTAAGGAACAGGCGCTGTACCTGACGCGACCGGGCGCCGATGGCCTTTAACAAACCCACCTCCGCCGTGCGCTGGGCAACCGCGACCAGCATGACGTTCATCACCAGGATACCGGCGACCAACAAGCTGACCGCGGCGATGCCGCCGAGCGTCATGGTCAGCGCGACAAAAATTGTATCGAAGGTCTTGAGTACGGCGTCCTGGGTGATGACGGTGATGTCCTCTTCGCCCTGGTGCCTGCGCGCGACCGTCGCAAGGATGAATTTTTTCGCTGCCGGCATTTCGTCCCGCGACCGTGCCTGGACCAGGATACGGAACAAGGACGCGCTATTGAATAGCATTTGCGCCGAGGCGACCGGCACGATAACCAGTTCCTCGACATCGATCCCGATCGCCCGGCCCTCGGAAGACAAGACCCCGATGACCCTGAATCGCCGGTCGCCGACGCGCAGCCATTTGCCCAGCGGGTTGCTATTGGCGAACAGTTCCCGTTTGATCTTGGTGCCGATAACGGCAACGGACTGGGCGCGATC
>BFAU01000168.1 GCA_008975185.1 bacterium MnTg04
CGGTCAGCAAAAGAACCCTGCAATGGTCCGACTCGACCGAGTCCAGCGCAGCGCCCACCTCTTGGTGCATCGCCTCATTAAAGCTGTTCAGGCTCTTCGGGCGGTTCAGCGTCAGCCTGGCTATGCCGTCGACAATACTGAATTCGATGTTTGCAAAACTCATTTGCGCTCCAGGTTTTTCCAATCGCCTGGCCGTTGCACCTGTGGCGCCGGGCGGGGCGGATATCGTATGCACTCGACTGAGTGATCGGCTATTCTGTGCCGCCCGATATCAAATCGCAATGAGGATTGTCATGAAGCTGCAGTCATTCGCAAAAAACCGCTGGCAGCAAAGCGCGGCCGACGGCGTACAACTGGTCAGCGCCATAGATGGCGGAGAGATCGCCACGTCGTCGAGCGAGGGCCTGGATTTTGGCGCGATGGCGCATTACGCGCGCACTACCGGTGGCGCCAATCTTCGCAAGTACACCTTCCACCAGCGCGCCAACATGCTCAAAGCGCTGGCCAAATACCTGATGGAGCACAAAAAGGAGTTCTATGCGCTTTCCGCCAGGACCGGCGCGACCCGCACGGATTCCTGGATCGATATAGACGGTGGCATTTCCACGCTTTTCGTGTTCTCCAGCAAGGGTCGGCGCGAAATGCCCAATGACCACGTTTATGTCGATGGCCCACCCGAGTTTCTGTCGAAGAAGGGCAGTTTCGTCGGACAACATATATTCCTGCCGCTCGAAGGCGTCGCCATCCATATCAACGCGTTCAACTTTCCTTGCTGGGGGATGCTCGAAAAACTCGCGCCGTGCCTGCTCGCGGGCATGCCGGCGATCGTCAAACCGGCGACCAGTACATCCTATCTCACCGAGGCGATGGTCAGGCGGATTATCGAGTCCGGCATATTGCCCGATGGCGCTGTCCAGTTGATCTGCGGCAGCGTCGGCGATCTGTTCGACCACCTGAACTGTCAGGATGTGATCGCGTTTACCGGCTCCAAGACCACGGCGGAATTGCTGCAACAGCACCAGACCGTGATCGCTCAGTCGGTGCGCTTCACCGCGGAGACCGATTCGCTGAACGCATCGATACTGGGGCCGGATGCGCAGCCCGGCACAGCCGAGTTCGATCTATATATCCAGGAAGTGGTTCGTGAGATGACCGTGAAAGCCGGTCAGAAATGTACCGCGATACGCAGGATAATCGCGCCCGCCGAGTTCAGCGGTGAACTAGTCAGCGCACTGGCCCGGGCGCTCGGCAAGGTCCGCGTCGGCAACCCGGCCAACAAGGAAGTCCAGATGGGCCCGCTCGCCAGCCAGGGCCAGCGTGACGAAGTCAGGGAGCGGATAGCCGAACTCAGCGGTGACGCAGACATTATTTATGGCGATCTGGAGAATTTCGAGCTGATCGACGCCGATGCCAGGAAAGGCGCTTTTTTCGCGCCCGTTCTGCTGCATTGTCAGAAACCGCTGACCAGCCGGTCGGTGCACAGCGTCGAAGCGTTTGGGCCGGTCAGCACGGTTATGCCCTACGACACGCTGGACGAGGCCATTACCCTGGCGCGGATGGGTGAGGGCAGCCTGGCCGGTTCGATATTCACGGGTGACGATGAAATTGCGCAAACGCTGGCGCTGGGCATCGCGCCGTATCACGGTCGCCTGGTGATCATCAATCGCGATTCGGCCGGTGAATCCACCGGCCACGGTTCGCCATTGCCGCACCTGGTGCATGGCGGGCCCGGCCGGGCCGGTGGCGGGGAGGAAATGGGCGGCATACGCGGCGTATTGCATTACATGCAACGCACTGCCTTGCAAGGGTCGCCAACAACGCTCGGCAAGATAGCGCGACGCTGGATACGCGGCGGCAAAGAGCATGTCGATGAGGCGCATCCGTTTACAAAATATTTCGAAGAACTCGAGATCGGCGACACGCACCACACCGCATCAAGAAAAATAACGGTAGAGGATATCGAGAATTTTGCCGAACTCAGCGGCGACAAATTCTATGCGCACATGGATGACGAGCTGGCTGCGAAAAACCCGTTTTTCGAAGCACGGGTCGCGCACGGCTATTTTATCGTATCGATGGCGGCCGGGCTGTTCGTGCAGCCTGATTTTGGACCGGTGCTGGCGAATTACGGGCTCGACGACCTGAGATTCGCGCAACCGGTCTATATGGGCGACGAGTTGAAAGTTCGGCTGACCTGCAAGCAAAAGACGATGCGCGAGGGTGAAGATTACGGTGAGGTTCGCTGGGATACCGAGGTGAGCAACCAGGATGGGGAAATTGTCGCCGCTTACGATGTACTCACGATGGTGGCAACGCGCAGCTAAATGTGATCAGTCCGCCCAGCTTTCCAGCGCAGCGACGAATACCGAGAGGAACTTGTTGGTCTGGTGTGCGTCCAGCGCGCGGTGATCGATAGTCAGGGTCACATAGCACAGCGGCCGGATTTCCATATTGTCCTCAACGACAACGACTCTTTTCTCCAGCTTGCCGATACCGAGGATCGCGCTTTGCGGCTGGTTGATGATGATCGGCGCCGCCAGCAGGCTGCCGCTGACCCCATGATTTGAAATCGTGAACGTGCCGCCGCTGACCTCGTCCGGGCCCAGCTCACCCTTGCGCGCCTTGTCGGTCAAGGTCTGCAGCTTCCCGGCGATCGCATCCAGCGTCATCTCCTGCGCCCGGTGGATGACGGGCACGATCAGACCCTCGTCGCCAAGCGCCGTGCCGATGCCGATATTGATATCGGCAAACAATTCCAGGCCTTCATCGTGGAAACGGCTGTTGACTTCGGGCACGGCGCGCAGCGCCGCGACCGCGGCTTTGACGAAATAGGCGGTATAGGTCAGTTTGACGCCCTGGTCTTCCAGGCCGCCGCGGTTTTTCGACCGGTGCGCGACGACGGCTGACATATCAGCCTCGAACACGCAAGTGACATGGGGTGCGGTCTGCACGCTTTTGACCATGTGCGCGGCGATGCGCCTGCGCATCATCGTATGCGGCACGATAGTCCCTCCTGCCAGCGGCGCGAGAGCATCCTGATCCTTGGCGATGATCGTTTCGCCACCTCCGATATGGCTTTCTACATCTTCGCGAGTCACGCGGCCGTCACGGCCACTACCCGTGATCTGAGAGGAATCCAGGCCGTGCTTTTTGAGCAGTTTTTTGACAGCCGGGCTTAATTTCGACTGGCCGGCGGTTGCGGTTCTTTTCGGGGTGGCGGCCGCTCCGGCCTGTTGCCCGACTTCCCCTGTTTTCGCCGCGGCCTGTGCACCAGCCGCGATTCGACCCAGCACGGCGCCGGGCTCGACCTGGCTTTGTTCTTCGACCAGGAGCTCGTGCAAAACGCCGCTGGCCGGCGAGGCGATCTCGACGACGACCTTGTCGGTTTCCAGTTCGATCAATGGCTCGTGCAGCGCGACCGTGTCGCCGGCCCGCTTGAGCCATTGCATCAGCGTCGATTCAGTCCCTTCTTGCTGGTCTTCCGGCACGACGATGTCGATCAGTTCCGGCATTTGCTCCCCCGGGTATCAGCACTCAAGCAATTCGGTCATTTTCCTGGCAATTCCAGCCACATCCGGAACCACCGCATGCATCAGCAACGAATTGTGCGGGCTGGGTATATCCGGCATCGCCAGCCGCTCGACTGGCGCGTCGAGGTCGAAAAAAGATTCGCTGACCACGGTCGCGACTATCTCCGCGCCAAAACCGGCGGTCATGTTGTCCTCGTGTACCACCAGGCAGCGCCTGGTCCTGGCGACCGATTCCAATATTGCTTTCTTGTCCCATGGCATCATCGTGCGCAGATCGATAACCTCTACGCTGCCATCCACCTGGTCGGCCGCAGTTTCGCAACGCGGCACCATCGCACCCCAGGTCACGACGGTCAGGTCTGTACCCGGCCTGGTGATTTTTGCTTTGCCAAACGGCAAAACGTATTTGTCGCCGGGGTAGGGTCTGCGCGCCCATGCATCGTCCAGCATCGAGCGGTGTTCAAAGAAAATCGTCGGGTCGTTGCCGCGCAACGCCGCGCGCAACAGGCCGGTTGCATCCTCGGCGTTGGATGGCACGGCGACCTGCCAGCCGATGCCATGTGCCCACTGTACTTCATTGGTCTGGCTGTGCCAGGGATCGCCGCATTTGAAAAAGCCACCGGGGATTCTGACTACAATCGGCGCGGCAAAGCGGTTGTTGGTCCGCCATCTCATCGTGCCGCAGTCATTCAATTGCTCTGTCGCCGGGTCGGCATACTTGCGAAACTGGATCTCGGGCACCGGCATCAGGCCGGCTATCGCCATGCCCACGGCACGGCCGATGATGCCTTCTTCCGAGAGGCTCGTATCGAAGACCCGGTTAACGCCGAATTTTTCCTGCAAACCCATCGTCGCCGCATGCACGCCGCCCTTGGGTCCCACGTCTTCGCCGAAGACGGCGAGTTTCGGGTTGCTTGCCAGTTCGAATTCAAGCGTACGGCGAATGGCTGTCAACATGTTGATTCGGGTGGGCTCTGGTTCCGCCTGTTCGCCGGATTCGGGAAAAACGTGACCGCTAACCGCGAGGCCGCCTTGCCGTTGTATCTCGGGTTTGCCGTCAGCCCCGGTTTCGCAAAAAACATGCCGCTCGATCGTCGCCGGATCGGGCTGGGCCCTCGCCAGCGCCGCCTCGAGTGCGTCGGCGACTTCCTGTTCGACTTCCCGTTCCAGCTTTTTCCAGGCGTCTTCGTCGATCGACGCCGGTATCAGATAATCCCGCAGTTTTGGCAGGGGATCACGGGATTCTTCATCCGCGATGATCCTGGCCGATTTGTAGGCCTGGGTATCCTGTGCCGAGTGACCGGCCAGCCTCGGTACCGAAAGCCTCAACAAGGCAGGGCCGGCGCCGCCGCGTACATGGTCGACCGCCTGGCGTATCAGGCCGGCCGCCGCGGCCGGCGCTGTGCCGTCGCCATCCAGGACCTGCAAATTCTCGAACGATTCGAGGTTTTGCGCGATATTCGCCCCTGGTGTCTGCATCGTTGATGGCGTCGAAATGCCATAGGCGTTGTCCTCGATATAGAACAGCATCGGCAGCTTCAGCGTTGTCGCCATGGTCAGTGCAGACCAGAATCCATTGGTTGCCACCGATGCGTCACCGCCGAGGGCAGCGCCGATTGCACCCTTGTAGCCATCGTCACCCAATTGTTCCGCGTGATATCGGATCGCCTGCGCCCAGCCGGCGACCGGCGTGTATTGCGCTCCGACACCACCGCACATCGGCAAAACCGTGGCGCCACCAGCCGATGGAAGGTTGAAAACGACACCGATATCGCGGCCGTCGCTGAATCCGCCGGAGCGGGCCAGCGGGCCGGCGAACGCATCTTCGATCGATAGCCCGATCGCCAGCAGCAATGGCCTGGACCGGTAATAACCGCTGGTTGCGTCGTGCGGGTGGTTCAGTAACGAACCCAGCAGGATCTGTGCCAGGTCATGGCCGCGCGCAGAGAATTGGTAAAGCACTTTTTTCTGCGGGACCAGTTCGTTTTCCTCGATCCGGTCGATAGCCCGCGAGGTCAGCATCAGGCGCGCGATTTTGAGCCAGTCAAAAGCAGGGTCGATACTGTCATCGGCACGAACCGACGTTTCTTGTACTGTTTCCGAACTCACAGATGCAACGCCTGGCGTTTTGGGGGAGTGCGAATAATACCCGCCCTGCGGGCAGCTTGGCCAGAGGGGCATCATTTGGTTCCTGCCTGAATTATGATGGCTGGTACGGTTTGAGCCTGCCCGGTTATTCCGGGGCGGTAAAGCGATACAGGAGAGAGAAACATGGAGATTGTGGTTATCGTCAGCGCACTCATTCTGATCGAATATTGGGTCATATCCGTTTTGGTCGAAGTGGCGAGGGGGAAGACCGGCGTGAAGGCCCCGGCCATGCAGGGCGCGCCAGAATTCGAAAGAATCAGCCGGGTACAGCAAAATACGCTGGAGCAATTGATAGTCTTGCTGCCGGCGATGTGGCTGTTCGCTTTTTATGTGCATGCGATGACCGCTGCCGGCCTGGGTGTTTTGTTTATTATTGCGCGAATAATTTACTGTCGCGCCTATCTCCAGGAGCCCTCAGGCAGAGGGCCGGGGTTTGCTATCGGGCAGATTGCGCAGGCGACACTGCTGCTGGGTGGATTGATCGGCGCGATATTGGCTCTGCTCAGATAGCGAATCCGGAGTCGAGGCCACTTTAGCGGCGGGCGATCGCGCCGGCCGGTGGCCGCAATGGCAGGCGGAGGTCCCGACGACCTTGCGGCGCCGCCTCAATCTATCGTCGGAAAGTCGGGGTATTTGCTCCTGGGGCAACCGATTTTCGTTTGCGGCGGGGTCTAACAAAGAGGCGAACCAGGATCGGCCATGCTTCTTTATCTTGAGGACAAACAGCTAGTCAAACGAATGCTGACCGGCGATCAGCGTGCGTTCGATCAGTTCTTTACGGAGAATTTCCAGCGGCTGTACCGATTTGCCCTCAGCCGCGTGCCGGACGATCCCGAAAGTTGCAAGGAAATCGTCAATTCGGCGCTGGGCAAAGCGATCCGGAACCTGCACAAATTCAGGGGCGAGGCGGCGCTGTTTACCTGGCTATGCGCGATTTGCCGGAACGAGATCAGCGATTGGTTGGAACGGCAGGGCCGTTACCGCGAGCACATCGTGCTAACCGAGGATTTTCCAGAGATCCGGGCGGCGGTTGACTCTTTCCAGACGCCACTTGCGGACGACCCGGAGTGGAATATGCAGCGCCAGGAGTTCGTCAGGCTGATTCACGTCGCCCTGGACCGCCTGCCGGCCAGGTATGGTGATGCGCTGGAGTGGAAATACATCGAGGGTTACTCGATTCGGGAAATCGCCGGGCGCATGGGGATCGGGGAAGAAGCGGTGCAGTCGCTGCTCGCCCGGGCCCGCAGGGCATTTCACGATGTTTACGGTTCGCTGACCCAGGACATGGGTTCACGGGTTTCTACCTGAAGAGTGTGCAGACATGAATAAGCGAAACAAGAACCAGACCCGATCGGCTGACGAGGTTTTTAGCAGCTTGCTTGGACAGGCTTCGCCCAGACGAAAAGCACCTGAAGGGGATGAGCGGGAAATTCGACAGGCTGCGCTGGCGGAATGGCAAAAGATAACGGGAAAACGCAGGGCAAAACGTCGCCTGGTTTCGCTGGCTGTCGCGGCGACCCTGGTAATGGCATTGGCATCCCTGATCAATGTCAGTCGTCTTGCGGAGACAGATATGGACCTTCAGCAGCTTGCCAATGTCGAAAGACGAATTGGCGAAATCATTATATTTGAACCAGCCACCGATACCTGGCGTGGGTTGGCAGAGAGCGATGTTGTGCTTAGCGCCGGGCAAATCATAGAAACCAGCGGCGGCGCCAGGATAGCTGTCTCATGGAACGCCGGCGGTTTGCTGAGGATAGACGAAAAGACGCGGGTGTCTCTTACCGCCAACGACCAGATAAAACTGCTTTCCGGCCGCCTTCATTACGATTCGAAATCCCTTTACTCAAACCGGCGACCGCTGGTCAACCTGTTGATAGAAACACCGTATGGCAAAGTCCGGCACATGGGGACGCAATTCATGGCCGACCTCGCAGATGGCGCGCTGTCGGTCAGCGTGCGTGAGGGCGAAGTCGCGATCAGCGGCGACAGCACGGAGACGCTGGTGCTTGCCGGAGAGCAGGTCATCATCAGCGAAAGCGGCATCGAGGTTCGCCAGTCCATTTCGCCGTACTCGGACGAGTGGAAGTGGGTCCAGGAAATTGCGCCGGCATACGAGCTCGATGGCCGCAGCATGGCCGAGTTTCTGCAGTGGATAAGTCGTGAGTCCGGTTTTCTCATTGAGTACGAGACGGAAAGCGCCAAATCCCTGGCCGAGGAAACGATACTGCACGGCAAGATCGATTTGCCGCCCATGAAGGCGCTGGAAATCATGTTTCAGACCGCTGACCTGGTGTACGAATTTCAGGGCGGCGTAATTCTGGTCAGTACCCGGCAAACCACCCGGGCATTCGGCAGCTGATCCGAAGATTTGTTGTGCCGGTACCGATCGTCAGAAGAAGCGTCGGTCCTTGGTATACTGAGAATCATGCGTCGTACCGTTAATTTGCCCGGCGAAACCGGTTCGACGGCCCTACCGAACCGGGTAAATCCGTTCGGATCGGTCCACCGCTTGTTTCTCATCGGGCTTTGTTTCTTTGCGTGGACCGCATCCGCGGTTGCAAGCGACACCTTCGCCGGGCGCTCCATAAACGGAGTCCTGGAACAATACCGCAGCGAGGGCTGGTCGTTCGCTTACAGCTCAAACCTGATAAAACCGTCGATGCTGGTTCGTGCCGAGCCCGAAAGCATCGACCCGGCGGGAATAGTTCGCGAAATCCTCATGCCCTATGATCTGACGCTACTGCAAATCGACGAACTCTATGTCGTTGTCAGAACCGAAGACGGGCTCGTACACGCCAACCAGGGTTCGTTGCTGCTCATCATCAGGACTGTCCCGCCAACCGCCAATATGGACGCGCTGTCTGTAACCGCATCTGTCCCCTTGCCGGAAGCGCTGGCGCTCGGCAACGGAATACTCAAATTCAATAACCTAGACACCGGCGAGATGAAAATAAACATTTCGCTGCCCGGATTCATTACGGAACGACGAACAGTCCATATCAGGCCAGGAAATATTTCGGTGATTCTGGCGGAACCGGCTCCCGGTCTCTGGAATTTTGAAAAAGTGACAGTCACTACCAGCCGTTACCGGTTACAGCGTGAGCTGTCGGCTTCGGTTTTTCATATCAACCAGAGGGCGATTCAGAATATGCCGGATCTCGGGGACGACCCGATAAGATCGGCCCAGCGCCTGCCCGGCGCCGCCGCCGGCGGCATATCTTCGAAAACACACTTCCGTGGAGGGGCCGATGACGAAGTGGCAATTGTCCTGAATGGCCATCAGTTGCTGGACCCGTTTCACGTCCGCAATTTTCAGAACATCTTCAGTGCCGTAGACGTTCGCGCAATCAGCGGAATGGAAGTTTATACCGGGGGTTTCCCGGTTCGCTACGGGGACCGGATGAGCGGGCTCATTCTCATTGAAACCATGAAACCGGTGAAACCGCGCCAGACCGAAATTGGTTTTAGTGCCTACAACACATCCTTCCTGTCGGCGGGCAGCTTCTCATCCGGCAGTTTCGACTGGTTGGTTTCGGCGCGACGCGGCAATCTGGACCTTGTCGTAAACAAGGAGTTCGGTGAGCCCGACTACAGTGATTTCTTTTTCGAATTGGCTGGCGAGCTGTCACCGAAAACCACTTTGTCGCTCAATATTCTGCTGGCCAGCGACCGGGTGCTGATTGTCACCGATGACAAAATCGACGATCAGGAACGATCGGACAGCCGGGCAGACAATTCGCAATTCTGGCTCAGGCTGGAAAACGAATGGACTGACGACCTGAGCAGCACAACGGTGCTGTCGTTTGACTCGATACATAATGATCGTATGGGTCTGGTGATCGACCCCGAGGCGATAGTCGGTTTCGTCGATGACCGCAGGGAGACGAAGATTGTGACCCTGCGGCAGGACTGGCAGTGGTTCGTGCATGGAAGTTATTTGCTGCAGTGGGGCATCGAGGCGCAGCATGCGGAGGCAGATTACCGCTACCAGAGTACGGTCGACTATTTTGGGATCAATGCCGTATTCAGCGGTCTGCCGGTTGCGATCAGCCGCGATCTGGCTGTCACGCTGGATGGAGACACTTTCGCCGCGTATGTGTCCAACCGCTGGCGGTTAGGCTCCCGGGCAATCATGGAACTCGGATTGAGATGGGACAAGCAGACCTTTCAGGATACGAATTCAGACTCGCAGTTCAGTCCCCGGTTGAGTGTCCTGTATACGCTGAACCCGAAAACGGATCTGCGCCTGAGCTGGGGGCGTTATTACCAGTTTCAGGGCATTCAGGAGCTCCAGGTCGAGGACGGCGTCAGCCGGTTTTTCCCGGCACAAAGAGCGGATCAGCTGATCGTTGGAATCCAGCATCGCTTCGGCGATGCCTATCTTTTTCGTGCCGAGGCGTTCAGCAAGAGCATGGAGCGACTCAAACCGAGGTTCGAGAATCTTTTCGATCCGCTGTCGATACTTCCTGAAATACAGTCTGACCGTGTACGAATAGACCCGGAAAAAGCGCGTGCCAGGGGCATCGAGCTGTATCTGGAAAAAACCAGCGGTAGGGTGAGCTGGTGGGGCGCTTATTCCCTTTCGAAAGTCGAAGACCTGGTGAACGGCAGCAATGTTGCCCGCGGCTGGGACCAGCGCCACGCGTTGCAGGCTGGTTTTTCGTGGCGTCCGGGTGACTGGCAACTGGACCTCGCCGCCGGCGTACACACCGGCTGGCCAAAAACAGACCTGGTTCTGGGCTTCGACTCGTCAGGAGAGCCGGTCGTCACCGTGGGGCCAAGAAATGCGGCACGTTACGCCAGGTTCGCCAGCGTAGACGTACGTGCGAGCAGAAAATTCCAGTTGGGCAAGGGCACGCTGGCGGTGTTTTTTGAACTGACCAATGCGCTGAACAGGAGAAACCCCTGTTGTTCGGATTTTGACCTAGAGGAAGACAGCGCCGGCATTGCCTTCCTCGAGAAGAACGAAGACGATTGGCTGCCGTTGTTGCCCGCATTGGGATTTCTTTACGAATTCTGAAGCCGGCCCTCGTTTTGGTCTTTTTCTGGCAAGTCCGCCGACAAGGGCTGAATAGCGTTAACATCGATATCAACGGTCAGGCCGCTGTCGGGCGCCAAGAGATACGGATCAATATTCAGTTCGCCGCTAGTGTCGTTACCGGACCAGGTGAGAAGTCGGCCGGGTCCAGTGCCATTTTCACCCAGGTCATTGGACTTAATTTGTCGTGCCGAAGACGTGAACACTGCGTAAAGTGCTACGTCGCTCTATAACTGCTCAGGATGCAACAAAAGCCCGATTATGTTGGCAATCAGGTTTTGTCCATCGGCTAGCCCCATAAAGAAAACACAACAACGGCAAAGCCAAAGCTGCC
>BFAU01000169.1 GCA_008975185.1 bacterium MnTg04
CACCGGCCACTCGGCCAGTGAAGTGCGCAGCGTCACGATTATCGGGCCCGACGCGACGATGACAGACGGTCTTGCCACCAGTGTTTTCGTGATGGGCGTAGACCACGGATTGCAACTGATCGATTCGCTGGATGACTTTGAAGCGGTGATCGTCGACAAGCACGGAAGGCTGCACCGGTCCGGCGGGTTTCTACCGCCGCAACAATAAGCGACAGACGCGACACCGGCCGGGGTTTCCCGCCGCTTCCCGCTTATGTATCAAAGTCAGTGATTGCTAATCGCCAGCCATCCCCTGTCTCTGACTGGCGACAATAAAATCCCTTCAAAAACAGTAACTTGAGATAAACAGGGAAATAACTGTTTGCACCTTGCGACGATTGTGGAGGTGATTTTCCATAAAAGCCTGCACGGCTCACGTCCGGGTTTCCCGTTTGTCCGCTAAGTCGATGATTTCGCGACCGATTACTCAAGCTGGCACGAAAGTTGCCATTAAATAGTGTGTGGCGTTTCTTTATCAACCACCAGGCGATCGACCACGGGTCGTTTAGCCAGGTGGTACGGATCGGGCGCCGTCTGCCGGGAGCCCTTTTAGGTCAAGGGTTTAAAGCGTGCGGTGTTCGATTGACATAAGACGTAAGCCGGTGCACGGTGCACGGTACTGATAAAGGCAAACTCGCCAAAAGGTGAGGACGCAAAGCAACCGGTCTAAGGGAATTCCTATGACGGCGGGGCTGCCAGTTTTTTTGCAGCCGTTCGACCATCTCCGCGAACCCCCCAACCGGTCTGTACCTGGCCTGAGTTCACGACCCATGCCAATGGGATTGGTGAGCCTGGCGCCGGGTTCTTTGCTTTGCTGCCTCCTGGTTACATATACGGGACGGGTGCAGATGATGGACAAAGTCAATAGAAACAGGATAGCTGGAATTTTTCTTTTTGCGGCGGTCGCTTTATCGCTCGGCAGCTGTGTCGACAATGCCAGGGAAGAAGTCGTCGTCGAGGGCGCCCTGGCGATCGTTTTCGTTCAACGCGGTGTTTCCGCGGTTGGCAACCCGACCGATGGCGTTATTTTTCAGGCCGGCGGCGATCTGATGAGCATGGATCTTTCCTCGCCGAGCGCGACGATGACCAACCTGACTGAAGCGTACACGGCAGGCGCCGGCGATGTTTCAGACCCGGAAGTCTCTTTCGATGGGCAACGCGTCCTGTTTGCCATGCGCGGGCCCAACGACCTGACCTGGAACATTTTCGAATACGAAATGGCTAGCGCTGCGGTGACCCGTATCGTTGCGGACGATCTGGTCGCCAACGCCGGCGACGATGTCGACCCGGCATATCTGCCTGACGGTCGTATCGTGTTTAGCTCCAATCGTCAGGAAAAATCGCGCCAGATCCTGAGTACCGAGAATACCGAGCAATTCTCTTTTCTCGACGAGTACGAACGCGAACGCTCGATCGTCCTGCATGTCATGAATGGCGATGGCAGCGATATTCGCCAGATTTCATTCAACCAGAGCCACGACCGCAACCCGACCGTCCTGACTACCGGCGAAATCATGTTCTCGCGCTGGGATCATGTCGGTAATCGCAACCATTTCCCGATTTTCTTCACCAACCCCGATGGCACCAACATTTTTGTCCAGTACGGCGCGTTCAGCCCCGGAAACAGCATGCTGCATCCGCGTGAAATGCCTGACGGGCGGGTCATGAGTTCGCTGATGCCGTTGTCCGGGACCTTTGAAGGGGGCGCCATTGTCGCCGTCGATATCCGTAATTTTTCCGAGTTCAACGAACCCGTGCCCGGGGCGCCCGCCGGCGCTGTCGGCCAGGTTGAAGTAACCCCATTGCCAATCGAGTTTGGCGATGACGTATCCGAAAACGGACGCTTCACGACGCCGTTTCCCCTTTGGGACGGCACCAACCGTGCGCTGGTCAGCTGGTCACCATTGCGCCCGGAATTGGAGACCGATCCCTTTTCCGGTGTAGAAATTGAGGTCGAAGGCGATCCGCTCTACGGCATTTACATGCTGGACATGGACACCAACTCGATGCGCCCAGTCGCCTTGCCGCCCGATGGCATGGCCTATACGGACGCGATTCCTCTGCAGGCGCGGCCCGTGCCAAACACGATTACCGACAAACCGCTGGATGCCGCCCTGGCAGCCCAGGGCATGGGCATCATCAACGTCAAGAGCGTTTATGACACCGATGGCCAGAACCTGATGGGCGCGAGCATGCTGGTCGGCGGCGAAAATATCCCGATGATGGCGGCGCCGCCCGGGGATTCACGTTCCATGGTTGCGGACCTGGCAACCATCAAGGACCCGTTGCTCACTGATGCTGCCGGCCGGGTCGGCCGTTTTATCCGGGTTACTCGCGCGGTTTCCACGCCTCGCGGCATATCGATGACCGCCATCGGCGAGGGCGACATGGACATGCAACGGATCCTCGGTTACGGGGTCGAGGAGCCCGATGGCTCGTTCCGTTTCAAAGTGCCGGCCGACATTGCCCTGGGGGTCGCAGTCGTTGACTCCGATGGCCGCGCGTTTCAGACGCATACCAACTGGTTGCAGGTTCGCCCCGGCGAAACCCGCACCTGTAACGGGTGCCACTCGCCGCGACGCGGCAGCGCGCTCAATACCGTGCCGATCGCCGGCGACCACCCCAATACATTGCTGGCGGCGCAATCCGGCGAATCGATGGCCGAAACCCGTACCCGCCTGGATCCGCAGGTCATGGACCTGACCGCCGACATGGTTTTCCAGGATGTCTGGACCGACCCGGCGACCCGGGCACCGGATCCGGACCTGGTGCTTGATTATGCCGGCCTCACCACCACGGTCCCGGTGAACGGCCTGATCAATTATCCGGATCATATCGCCCCGTTGTGGACCAAAGACCGCGGTACCGATACTTGTACCGACTGTCACAACAGCAACCTGGTAGGCGACCCGGTATCGGTCGGGCTGGATCTTCGCAGCCTCTCGGCAGGCAATGGCCGTTTGTTGTCCTACGAGGAACTGTTGATCGGCGACCCGGTCATCGATCCCGCTACCGGACTGCCGGTTCTACGGGTCAGAGACGGCGAAATTGAAGTCGTGCGCCAGGCGCCGCTGGTAGCGACCGGATCCCCACGCCAGAGTTCGCGTACCAGCCACCTGGTAGAAAAAATCTATGAACAGGAACTTCGCGCTGGCAAGAACCTGGTCGCGACGACTGTCGACCACAGCGGCATGATGAATGTGTCCGAACGGCGTCTGATGGCCGAGTGGATAGATGTTGGCGCGCAGTATTACAACAATCCTTTCGACGATGCGAATGGAGACGGCTTCAACAGCCTCAGCGAGGTTCGTGGCGGAGTGCGGGGTCTTAGCGAAAGCGAGTTCGACGCGCAGGTCCACCCGATCCTGATGGCACAATGTGCCAGTTGCCACCAGCCCTTCTCCGGCAATGGCACGCCATCCAATCCGCAAAACCCCGGCTTCATTCCGAATCGCTTCGTGCTGACCGGGAGCCGGGAAGGCGATTTCAACATCACCGTCAGTATGGTCGAAAACGTTTGCATGCCGGAACAAAGCAGCTTGCTATTACGCCCAGTCAGCGACGAGCTTGCCAATCCGCCGCACCCGCGCATCGACGATCCAAATGTTGTCGACGATCCTGCCGATCCGCTTGCCGACGATGTCACGGTGTTGAATATCGCCGACCCCGATTACCAGACTATTTTCAACTGGGTTTCGGGTGGCGTTTGTATTCCATGAACAGGTGTGGAAAGAGGTCTTGGAGGTTGATTGGTGATTGCTGAATTGAGGTTTTTAACTGCAATGTGCCTGCTCGTGCTGGTCGCCGCCTGTCAAGAGGTGGAGAACGTGGAGCAGGCACAGGTGGCGCAATCGCTTTGCATCGCCGATTTCGAGGCCTGCATCAATCCGATTTTTGACGGAACGCTGAATGGCAGCGCGGGGCAGGTTACCTGCTCGGCCAGTGGTTGCCACAATCAGGCCGCGGGTTCGGGTGGGGCCTTCAAGATTTTTGCCAATGCACAGCCAGGTTCGACTGAAATGCTGGCGAATTTTTTTGCGGCGAAGTCTTTTGCCAACCTGGATAACCCGGCACAGAGCAAACTTCTGCTCGAGCCGTTGCAGGGTGTGTCCTCGATCAGCGGCACGCACACCGGTGGCGATATTTTTCCGAACTCCGCCGATCAGTGCTACCAGGCGATTTTTAGCTGGATATCGACACGCGTGGATGACCGGAACTCATCGAGTTGCGGTGTCTGCACGGCCGTCGTACTGGCCAGTTGCGGGTTCTGACCCGAGGCGGTGGTCGACCCTTATGTAAAGAACTGTGAGGCGGGTAACGGAACGAGCCGAGCATAAATGAGGAAATGGAGCTTGAAATCGTTACTGACACTGGAAAACCGATGAATGCGTTTCGGCTCGCCTGCCTGCTGCTGCTGATTCCGCTGATGATGGGCGCTGCCGCCTATCAGCGGGTCCAGGTGCAGGATCCCTATATGGATCTGCATACGGGGCCGGGGCGTGGTTTCCCGGCTGTTCAGGTCATCGAGCGCGGCGAATGGGTGGAGATACTCAAGCGCAAAACGGACTGGTTCAAGATCAGGAGCGGGCAAGGCAAGGAAGGATGGGCGCACAGAAGCCAGATGGAGAAAACGCTGACAGAAGCGGGCGTAGAGAAAAACTTTCGCGATGTCCTGATGGACGACTATCTGAGCCGCCGTCTCGAGATAGGATTTGCGGCTGGCCGTTTTGACGGTGACCCATCGCTAACGGTGCGCACCAGTTACCGGTTCAACAATTTTATCATCGGCGAATTCAATCTCAGCCAGGTATCGGGTGTTTTTTCCAGTTCCAGAATAGCCGACATCAATGTGCAGATTGCGCCTTACAGTGACAACCGTTTCTCACCGTATTTCAACCTTGGCTTCGGCCACTTCAGGAATGAACCGAAGGCAACCCTGGTAAACGCGGTGGATACCAGCGCGACAACGGCGGTGGTCGGCGTCGGCCTGCGCGTATACCTGACCCGGCGATTCATCGTCAGGGCCGACTTCAAAGACTATGTCGTGATGATAGATGCAGACAGGAACGAGGAATTTCAGCAATGGATGACCGGGTTTTCATTTTTTTTCTGAGGCGAGACAATGTTTAATCAAGGATTCGGCAAAATATCTGCATTGTTACTTCTGACCAGCTTCCTGGCCACCGGATGCAGCCTGCTTCCCGGGCGGGGGAACGATCGGCAGCCGCAGGAATTGCCGCTCGAAGAAGCGCCGGGCCAGGTGATCGCTCCGGCTGTGGAACGGCGCGACATCAGCGTGCCAAAAATCGACACGGAGAACTGGGAAATCGGCCTGTACGCCGGCGTGCTCAGCGTGGATGATTTTGGTTCGCGAGCCATTTACGTCGTGCGCGCGACTTATCACGTCAGCGAGGATTTTTTCATGGAATGCGCCTATGCGGCGTCTACAGTCGTGGATACCAATTTCAGGAACATCGGCCT
>BFAU01000170.1 GCA_008975185.1 bacterium MnTg04
CTCGGCCTTTTTGTCCGCGGCCGCGTGACCGTCTGTCGTGGATTCTTTTTTGACCGCCGGCTGTCGCGCAGAGGACTCTGCCGCCGCTTCCGTGCCGGTGGATTGTTTCCTGGCAGGTGGCTTGGGGTCGGCTTTGGGCGCGCCTGCCTGATCCGTGCCGGCTAGCGGCATTGGCTTCGGGCTCTCGTGCTTTGCCAGCGGCTGGGTACTCGTGAAATCGCCCGCCTGGCTGGCAGCCTGCGCGGCGTCAGGCGTAGCAGCGGCCGGGGAGGATTCCGGTTTTTCAGGTTTGCGGCGTTCAGTCTGGCTTCTGCCGCGGTCTCCGCGCGTTGTCCGTCCGGGTCCTCGTTGTGGCCTGCGTGACTGACTGTCGGTACGCTCTTTGCTGTCTTTTTCGTTCGCCGTTGCTGCCTTTGCCGTCGTCGCCTGACTATCCTGCGAGCCCCGACCACGGCGGCCACGCCGACGTGACGGTTTTTTGGGCCGGCTTTTGTCGTCCGCTTTTTCCGCGGTGCCCGCCGTTCTTTGGCGATCGCTTTTTGCGGATGTCCTGCCGCCGGCCGACTGCCGATTGTCGCGCCGCGCCGCGCCGGACTGGCTCCTTCCGCGAGTACCGCCGGTGCGTCCGCCCGTCGGTTTCTTCCGGCTGCTGGATCGTCTCTTGCCGCCGGCGTGCCTGGGTTTGCTCTTTTCGCCCAGACCCAGCAGCCCGAGCAGGCTGGCCAACAATCCGGGTCCCTTCTTCCGGGCCCGAGTGGATTTTTTGCGCGCCGTCGCGGCCGGGAGTTTGGTGTCCGGAACGATACTGGCGACCGCCGGCTGTGCGGCCAGTTCCTTTTCGCCGGTAATCAGGTCCAGCGTGGCGCTGTCATCCGTTGTCGTTGCCATCTCGTAGGACAGCCCGTTGTTTTCCGGTTGTCCGGATTCGTCGTCGCGGACGCGGCGGATCTCGAAATTCGGTGTTTCCATATCCGCGTTCGGGACGATGATGATCTTTATCCCGGCACGTTCTTCCAGCTTGGAAACCCACTCGCGTTTTTCATTGAGCAGATAGGTGCCGATGCTGACCGGTACCTGGGCGATAACCTTGGTCGTGTGCTCCTTGCGGGTTTCTTCGCCGAGCAAACGCAGGATCGCCAGCGACAAGGAATCGACGTCGCGGATCGTGCCGGAGCCGCTGCAACGGGGGCAGACTATCTGAGTCGACTCGCCGAGAGATGGTCGCAGTCTCTGGCGCGACATTTCCAGCAGGCCGAAGCGGGAAATCCGGCCGATCTGCACCCGTGCACGGTCTTGTTTGACGGCTTCTCGCAGCCGCTGCTCGACCTCTCGCTGGTGGCGGTTCTGCGTCATATCGATGAAATCGATCACGATCAGGCCGCCGATGTCCCTGAGCCTGAATTGCCTGGCGATCTCGTCGGCAGCTTCGAGGTTGGTATTGTAGGCGGTGGCTTCGATGTCGCCGCCCTTGGTCGCCCGGGCCGAGTTGATATCGATGGAGATCAGCGCCTCGGTGTGGTCGATGACCACGCTGCCACCGGATGGCAGGATCACCTTGTGTGAGAAGGCGGACTGGATCTGGCTCTCGATCTGGAAGCGGGTGAACAGCGGCACGGCTTTGTCGTCGTAATGTTTGAGCTTGCCCAGGTTGTTCGGCATGACCCGCTCGACGAACTCCCGCGCCTCGTTAAAGGTTTCTTCATCGTCAATGAGGATCTCGCCGATGTCGTCTGACAAATGATCGCGCAGCGCGCGGATCACCGCGTTGCTCTCCTGGTAGATCAGGAACGGCGAGGGGCGCTCGACCGCGGCCCGCTTGATCGCCTCCCAGACCCGCATCAGGTAATCGAGATCCCATCCCAGTTCTTCGTCGCCGCGGCCGACGCCGGCCGTGCGGACGATAACGCCCATTCCCGGGTCGATGTTCAGCTCTCGCAGGGAATCGCGGACCAGGTCGCGGTCTTCGCCGGTGATCCGGCGGGACACGCCCCCGGCGCGCGGGTTATTGGGCATCAGGACGATGAAGCGACCGGCCAGGCTGATAAAGGAGGTCAGCGCCGCACCCTTGGTGCCGCGTTCGATTTTCTCGATCTGAACGACGATCTCCTGGCCCTCGCGGAGCACATCCTTGATATTGATGCGCGACCCAGGCTCTGGGTCTTGCACGAAGTATTCGCGCGAAATCTCCTTGAGCGGGAGGAAGCCATGGCGCTGGGCCCCGTATTCTACAAATGCCGCTTCGAGGCTGGGCTCGATGCGGGTTATTTTTCCTTTGTAGATATTGGCTTTTTTCTGTTCCCGGCTGGGGACCTCTATATCAAGATCGTATAATTTCTGGCCATCTACCATGGCCATCCGCAACTCTTCCTGCTGAGTCGCATTGATTAGCATTCTTTTCATGTAAACCTGCTCGCATAGTATTTATTGCCATGCGCCGGCACACCTCGTGTTCGGGAATCCGCTCATCTTTCTGTTGGCTTGCTTGCATAATGTTCAATTCTGTCGATCCTGATGGATCGGCGCCAATTCATGCTGATTCGAGCCTGGCTTTTTATCGGGACTTCGCCGCCAGATTCGTCTGACCAGGAAGTCCAGTGGACCAGGGAGGGTGTTCAGCGACGGCTATCGTTAATCCGGAAAACCGGTTGTTGTGACGTCCGGCACGGAATAATCCACGCCATCATTAAAACCATTGCCACGGCGTCTGCGGACTTTATCCGCCAGCCCGCCATGTCTGCTGTACTATAGCAACCTGGCTAGGGTTCAGCAATCCGTTTTGTTTCAGTTGCGCCGGGTTCCCCATTGAAAAATAAGCAGTTTTCCAAACATGGCGTACGCCACGTCGAAGTTGACCGGGAAAGCGACGGTCAGCGCATCGACAACTTCCTGCTGCGCGAACTCAAGGGCATACCGAGGACCCGCATCTATCGCCTGCTGCGCAAAGGAGAAGTCAGGGTCAACGGCGGCCGTGCCAGGCCCAGCCGTCGGGTCGTCGCCGGCGACAAGGTCAGGATTCCCCCGCTGCGCATCGAGGACCGGCCGGCCCTCGGGGCGGCTCCCGGGCGCTTGGAGCAGCTTCGCCAGCAAGTCATTTTCGAAAATGGCGATTTTCTGGTCATCGACAAACCGTCTGGAATGGCGGTCCACGGCGGTAGCGGTATCAGCCTCGGGGTAATCGAGATTTTGCGGCAGGATTCGAAATGGGCCGGTCTTGAGCTGGCGCATCGCCTCGACCGGTCGACCAGCGGGTGCCTGGTCCTGGCAAAAAAGAAAAGCGGCCTGCGCTGGATACATGAGCTGCTTAGGGAAGGGCGGGTCGAAAAACATTACCTGGCGCTGGTTCGCGGCCAGTGGCAACTCGGCAGCAAATGGATCGATGTGCCGTTGCAAACCCGAACCCGCCGTTCGGGCGAAAGACATGTCACTGTCGATACCGCAGGCAAAAAGGCGCGCACCTATTTCGTTCCGCAGACCTTTTACCGGGAAGCGACGTTAATGTCCGTAGTCCTGGCTACCGGGCGCACCCACCAGATCCGGGTGCATGCGGCCCATGCCGGCCATCCGGTGGCTGGAGATTCGCGCTACGGCGATAGCGAATTCGACCAGCGAATGGAGCGAAAAAGGTTGCGGCGCTTGTTCCTGCATGCGCAGGCACTGAGCTTTACGACGCCGAGCGGGGACGAATTGCTGCTCAGTGCGCCGTTGCCTGCCGATCTGACGCGGGTGCTGGATCGCATGAAACCCAAAACGCGCTGATCGCCGCGCACGTTCAGGGTATTGCCAGGCCCAGCGAGCGTAAAGCCTCCGCCAGCCAGATCAGCGGCAGGCCGACCAGGGCCGTCGGGTCCCGGGTCTTGATTTGTTCCACCAGCGCAATACCGAGGCCTTCGGATTTGAAGCTGCCGGCACAATCCTGGGTTTGCTCACGATCGAGATAATCCTCGATCATGGCATCGTCCAGGCGGCGGAAAAATACCTCGGTCGTATCCAGATGCACCAGGCACTCCCCGCCGAGCGGGGGGATGACGTGTACGGCGGTGGTGAAATCCATGGTTTGCCCGGATGCCGAGCGAAGCTGGGCGCTTGCCGCGGGCCGGTCGGCTGGCTTGCCGACGATCAGGCCGCCCACGGTGGCGACCTGGTCCGAGCCGATAACGATGGCGTCCGGGTGGCGTTCGGCCACGGCCTCGGCTTTCAATTGCGCAAGCCTGGCCGCCATTTGCGCGGGGGATTCGCCGGGCTGACGGCTTTCATCGATATCGGCGGCGACGCAGCGAAACTCAAGCGCCAGCCTTGCCAGCAATTGCCGGCGATAGCGGGAGCCAGAGGCCAGTATCAGGTCAGTCGAGGTGGTTTCGCTTTGCATGTAGAGATCTTTGCTGTGCATCCAGGCTATCGGGAAACATATCAGATGTGGCGGAATCAGTTTTGACTCTTATTTTCTCGCATTTTATAATTGATCGGATATGCCGGCCGTGTTGCCAGATATATTGGGCGCCACGCTCGCGGCGGACAAAAAACCACAAAATCAGGAGATTTCCATGGCTGTACAAAAAAGCCGCAGAACGCCGTCTACCCGTGGCATGCGTCGTGGGCACGACAAACTGAAAAAGCCGACGCTTGCCATCGACAAGACCACTGGCGAGACTCATCGTCGGCACCACATCAGCGCCGACGGGTTTTACCGTGGAGAGCGTGTGGTTGAAATGAAAGTCGAAGCGGAAGAGCAGGAATAGCTTTTCCACCTGGCGGTTCTGCGAGCGGCCAATCGTGATTTCAGATTCCCCAACCCCTGGCGTACGCGGCGCATGACGCGGTCAATCTGCATTGCCATCGATACGATGAGCGGAGATCAAGGCGCGCAGGTTTGTGTGCCCGCGGCGCTCGACCAACTGCAAACCGACCCGGAACTCAAGCTGATCCTGGTTGGGCAGGAGAATGTGCTGCGGCCATACCTGGAAAATATCCCGGCGGCACTTGCAGGCCGCGTCAGTTTCCAGGGGGCGAGCCAGCTGGTCACCATGGACGAGGATCCAAGGACCGCGTTGCGCAAAAAGAAAGACTCGTCGATGCGGGTGGCGATCAACCTGGTCCGTGACGGGCTTGCCGATGCCTGTGTCAGCGCGGGTAATACCGGTGCATTGATGGCGACTGCGAGGTTCGTTCTGCGCACTCTGCCGGGTATCGATCGGCCGGCTATCATCGCGACGATGCCGGCGATCGGCGGTCACACCCATATGCTCGATCTGGGCGCCAACTCGCATTGTACCGCCATGCAGTTGTTTCAATTCGGTGTCATGGGCTCGGTCGTCTCCGCGGATTTCCACGAACTGGAAGCGCCCCGGGTCGGACTGTTGAATATCGGCGTCGAGGCGATCAAGGGTACCGAGATTGTCCGCGAAGCCGGACGGATGCTGAGCAGAAGCAATCTCAATTATGTCGGTTTTGTCGAGGCAAACGATATTTTTACGGGCCAGGTGGATGTCGTGGTCAGTGACGGATTTGCCGGCAATGTTGCGCTGAAAACGCTGGAAGGCGCTGCGCGGATGATTTCCTCGTACATGCGGGCGGAATTTACCCGCACCCTGTTCAGCCGTATCCAGGGATTGGTTGCGTTACCGGTATTAAAAGCTTTTCGCAAAAAAATGGACCCGCGCCGTTATAATGGCGCCAGCCTGGTTGGTCTGAACGGCATTGTCGTCAAGAGTCACGGCGGTGCCGACAGAATAGCTTTTGGCATTGCGATCCAGACCGCCCTCGTGGAGTGCCAGCAGGGCGTTCCGACGCAAATCAGCAACCTTTTGGAGCAGCAGGCAATCTGAATGTACTCAATAATCACAGGCACCGGCCGTTACCTGCCGGAAAGAATTCTGACGAATTTCGATCTGGAGAAAATGGTTGATACGACCGACGAGTGGATCAGGACGCGTAGCGGTATTGAGCGCAGGCATTTGTCTGCAGAGGGCCAGACGACATCGGACCTTTGTGTAGAGGCGGCGAAAAACGCCATGGACGCGGCGGGCGTGGGTCCCGACGACATCGATTTTATTACCGTCGGAACGACTACGCCGGACAGAGTCTTTCCGAACACCGGAGTGCTGGTGCAGGAAAAACTCGGCATCCACGGTTGCGCAGCTTTCAGCGTCGAAGCCGCCTGCACCGGGTTCATCTATGCCCTGAGCATCGCCGACAAATATGTTCGTGCCGGTGACGCCGGGTGTGCGCTGGTCATCGGCGCCGAACGCCTCAGCGGCATGGTTGACTGGACCGATCGGGATACCTGCGTTTTGTTCGGCGATGGCGCTGGCGCGGTTATCCTCAAGCCATCCGAGGAACCGGGAATCGTATCGACCCATCTGCATGCCGATGGCAAGTACAAGGACCTGCTGTACTTTCCATCCGGAATATCGGACAAATTCGAGCAGTTGAAAGCAGGCAATGATTTCATTCGCATGAAAGGCAACGAGGTTTTCAAAGTTGCGGTCAGAACCCTGGGAAGAATCGTCGAGGAAACCCTGGCAAAGAATCAGCTGGAAAAGTCGGATATCGACTGGCTGATCCCGCATCAGGCGAATATGAGAATCATCCAGGCCACCGCCAGGAAGCTGGGCATGCCGATGGATCGGGTGATCCAGACGGTCAAGGACCACGGCAATACGTCGGCTGCGTCGGTGCCCATGGCCCTGGATGTCGCGGTCCGGGATGGCCGTATCCAGCGCGGGGATACTTTGCTGCTGGAAGCATTCGGCGGGGGGTTTACCTGGGGCTCGGCGCTTATAAAATACTAGGCTGCCGCGTCGGCGGCTGTGCCGCAGAAAATATTCCTGTGCAGGCCCCGGCTAACAGCCCTGTCTTACTCGTTTCTGCCAGACCTCGTACGGGTCCCAGCCCGGAGTCGAATCCCGCTCTTCATTGACCGGCAAACCGCCGTGACGTACCTGTTGTTGCCAGAGTGTGTAGGTATCCCAATGAAACTGTCCTGTCGCCGAGACAGTGTCTTTCTGCTTAATGGTCTTCGTCTGCATCTATTGAAAGCCCTCGAGGACTCTTTGTTTTTGTGACGGGGTTCACAGTATCCGCTTCAGCATTTTTCGAGTGTGAACTGGTTCACACTTTCGAGGGTTACCGTGGTCCCGTACAATTGCGGCTATCCAAAGAATAGCACCGAAAACCACTAAAATGGCTGTAATTGACAATATCCTTGCGTACGCCCTTGCGATGGTGGCGGATCGAACATAATCCGGTCTGCAACTACCAGAGGGCAGCGTGTCGATCCTTGGCTGGCGCCGATTCCTGGTCCCGTTGCTTTCGCCTGAGCATGCGCGCGTGCAAGCTTTCGCGTTTCTTTTCCAGACGCCGCGATTTCGCTGCAGCATCCTGGTAAGCAAACCGCTGTGAGAACGACTCCCGGAAGGTGCAGAAGTCACGATAGGCCTCGATATCGTGTTTGAGTTCGCGAAAGACGAGTTCAACCATAATCGCATCGTCGAGGAATCCCAGGCCCGGGATATGGTCGGGGATCAAATCGTCCGGATCGCCAAAATAGGCGAGGGCCGAGAGAACCTTGGTGCACTCTTTTCGCGGTAAGGCCCACTCCCGGTCGCTGATCATTTCGACCATGGCCGCCAGTTTTTCCACGCGGTCCTTCACAAAATGCGGCACGTCGATCCGGGCGATTTCATCCATGGTCGCCTGCGCACCGGCGATGATGTCCGCATCGTCGCCGATGCGAACCGCATTACGCGCACGCTTCATTTCCACGCGGAAATGCCTGAGGTCTTGCTCGCTGATTTCAAAGGTGACTTTCAATGACATCCAAACACGCGACCCGGTCCATGTAGCGGATTACAGACTACGCAGCACACCGCGACGGGTCAATGGCGCCGCGACAGGCCGATGGGTATAGTCTTTGATCCGAATCCGGTGATGCCGGGGCCGGCGAGCACTTTGGCGGAGACCCGTTGATGGTTACGACCCTGGTAATTGGAAATCGGAATTACTCCAGTTGGTCACTGAGGGCCTGGTGGGCGGCGCGGCGCAGCGGGCTTTCCTTTGCTGAAGTACGCCTGCCACTCGACACCGATGAATTTGCGCAACAAATAGCCGCTTATTCTCCCAGCGGCCGGGTTCCGGTTCTGCATCACCAGGGGCGGGTGGTCTGGGATACGCTCTCGATATGCGAATACCTGGCGGAATTGTCGCCTGCGGCGCGGCTGTGGCCGGCAGCTACTGCCGACCGGTCGAGGGCACGCAGTCTGTGTGCGGAAATGCATTCCGGCCTGGCTGCGCTTCGCGACCAGTTACCGATGAACTGCCGTGCAAGAAAGCGACGGGTGCAAATTGACGACGCGTGTGCGGCCGATATTGCGCGGATAAAAGAGATTTGGGCGGATTGCCTTGGCCGGAAAAATGCCGAAGGGCCATGGCTGTTTGGTCACTGGACCATCACCGATGCATTTTTCGCGCCGGTCGCCATGCGCTTCAGAACTTATGGCGTCGATCTCAGTGGGCCGGCGGCGGGCTGGGCGGCTGCTGTGCTCAGTGATCCGGAGATAGCGGACTGGGTCCGTCTGGCGGCAGCAGAAACAGAAACAGTGGCAGCGGACGAGGTCGGACAATGAGGACTATTCGATCGACGCAGTCTATAATATGCCATTGAAAAATAAGGGATTCGGATTGTTTATGCTCAGACTCGGCAAAGCAGGTATTGGGGGTGTCGTTTGCGCTTGCCTGCTGGCGCATGCGGCGGGGGCGGATACCTTTGTCTTGCCCCCGGATGACGTCGACCTGATCGGGGCCACCAGCACGATTCGCAGTGTGTACGAGGACACGCTGGTACAGATCGCCAGGGACCATGGCCTCGGCTATACAGAGATTCTTCGCGCCAATCCCGGCGTCGATCCCTGGTTGCCCGGTGAGGGAACCGAAATCCTGTTGCCGACACGATTCATCCTGCCGCCGGTCGAGCGCCGCGGGATCGTCATCAACCTGCCGGAGATGCGGATTTATTACTATCCAAAGCCAGCGGCCGGTGAAACGCCGATGGTCGTTACCCACCCGATCAGTATCGGCCGTATGGACTGGACGACGCCGCTCGGGAAATCGCGGGTGATCAGCAAGATAAAAAACCCGAGCTGGTATCCGCCGGAATCTGTCCGCGAAGAACACGCGGCAGATGGCGACCCGTTACCGAGAATAGTTCCCCCAGGGCCCGACAATCCGCTTGGGGCGTTCGCAATTCGGTTGTCGATTCCCGGGTATCTGATCCATGGCACGAATAAACCGTCGGGTGTCGGCATGCGTGTCACTCACGGCTGTATCCGGATGTTGCCCGAGGATATCGAAACCTTTTTTGCACGCGTGCCGGTCAATACGCCGGTCCGCATCATCAACATGCCGAGCAAGGTTGGCTGGTCGATGGATACGCTGTACCTCGAAGTCCACCCGGTTCTGGATGACGACACGGAAAACCTGGAAAAGAACATGACCACCGTGACCGAAATGCTGGTCGCGGCGACCCGTGAAATGCAGATTACGGTGGACTGGGCTGCGGCTCGCGATATTTATGAAAATGCAGTTGGCGTTCCCCTGCAGATGTCAGTACCCGGCAAAAACACCTTGCCCGGGTTCGATCCGGGAGCGCCCTGACAGGATCCGTTTCCGGACATAAAGAAACGCCGCGATAAACGCGGCGTTTCTTTTTTTCCGACCTTCAGCGCTTACTTGCTGCTGGCTTTTTCGAACATACGGCCGATTCTTTCGCCGTTCGCGTCGCAGCATGCCTGCGCGCCACTGGCAGCCTGCATGGCCTGGTTCGCGGTGTTCTGCGCGCCCTGTGCCGCCGATGAAGCATCACTGGCAGCAGAAGCAGCAGCGTTGGCCGCCGACTGGGCAGCGGATACCGCACTTTCCAGCGCGCTGACGCGGTCGGCAAGACCATCCGTCGTCGCACAGCCGGCCAGTCCGATGCTCATTACCAAAGCCGCCAACATGGCTCCCTTCTTCATTGCTTTACTCATTCCAGGTTCCCCTAAGTTTATTGATCAATAATGGGTTCAAACACCGGCGCGAACCGCAATTCCGTTGCTGATTCGCACACAGTGTGTGACCGTACTCTAAAGCCCCGCCGGTAATCAAGCATCCGTCGGTCCTGACGCGCTATGTTGGCGCTAAAAAACAGCGCGGCAAGATGTCGGCAAGTCGCGACATCAGTTTCTTTTCCAGGGCCTGAACTTGCGGTCTCGCAGAATCTCACGGGCGGCATTGTGCCCCGGGACACCACTGACGCCGCCGCCCGGATGCGCCCCGGCGCCGCATAAATACAAACCCTTGAGGGGGGTTCGGTAATCCGCATAACCGACCATCGGCCGGGCGCTGAATATCTGGTCCAGCCCCAGCGCCCCGTGAAATATATCGCCCCCGGTCAAGCCAAAACGTTTTTCCAGCGTCAGCGGCGACATCGCCTCGTATGCAATCAGGCTGTTCTTGAAATTGGGCGCGTAAGAATCGACAAAGTCGATGATGTGGCGGGCAAAGACATCCTCTTCATCGGCCCAGGAACGACCGTCGGGCAACTCCGGGTTGGCATGCTGACAGAACAGGCTGGCGACATGCGCCCCCGGCGGGGCCAGCGTATCGTCGACGGTACTCGGTATCAGCATTTCCACGATCGGCTGGCGTGAAAAGCCAAGCTCCATCGCATCGGCATAAGCCTTGTCCATATAGCGCAGGCTCGGCGCCATGATGATGCCCGACTGATGATGGAGCGCGGGCTCGGTTCCCGGCAGACAACTGAAATCAGGCAACGCCGACAGGGCGACGTTCATGCGGAACGTTCCGGAGGCACACCGATAGCGTTTCATGCGCCGGCTGAACTCCGCCGGTACGGCGTCGGCCGCCACCAGTTTTTCGTATAGCAGTTTGGGGTTCACATTGGCGGCCACGACAGCGGCGAAATATTGCTCGCCGGATTCGAGTTCCACGCCGATGGCCCTGCCGTTGTCGGTCAGCACGCTGCGCACCGGTGCCTCGGTCCGGATGTCCACGCCCCGCGACGCCGCTTCTCGCGCCATCGCCTGGGTAATCGCTCCCATGCCGCCGATGGCGTGGCCCCAGGTGCCTTTCTTGCCGTTGACCTCGCCGATCACATGGTGCAGCAGGACATAACCGGACCCCGGGGAGTAGGGGCTGCCAAAATTGCCGACCACGGCGTCAAAACCCAGCACGGCCTTGATCGGGTCGGACTCAAACCAGCCGTCGAGCAGGTAGCCAGCGCTGCGGGTCATCAATTCGTGGAAATCTCTTTGTTGTTCCCGGCTGAGTTTGCGCCAGCGGTTCCCCATCCGGATTGCGCTCATCAGGCTGTCGATACCGCCACCCTGGTTTGGCGGAGTTTCCAGCAGCGAGTCTCGAACCAGGTCGGCGACGGCTTCGAGCATCCGGTAAAACGCAGGCAGGCTTTTGGCATCCCGTTCGCTGAATTTGGCCACCTCGGCAGCCGTACCTGCGGGGCCGCCCACGCTCAGGCTGTTGCCATCGGGCAGGGGCAGGAAATTGTCCATCGGGCGGCTGAGGATTCGCAGACCGTTTTCGTGCAGGCGCAGGTCGCGAATGATCGCCGGGTGCAGCAGGCTGACCGTGTAGGCGGCAGTCGAATTCCTGAATCCCGGGGCAAACTCCTCGGTAACCGCTGCGCCGCCGACTATAGGCCGGCTTTCGAAAATTCTGACCTTCAGTCCGCCGGCGGCCAGGTAGCTCGCGCAGACCAGGCCGTTGTGGCCACCGCCGATAATCAAAGCATCGAACTTCGGGTCGGGCATGGGTCTTCCCTGGTCTGCGGAGGGGTGGGCGGGTCGGCGCATTGTGCGCAAAGGGGCCGGCCGGGGCAAGGCGACCGCCTGGTGGCATTCGGCTGGATTCGGACTTGCGTAATGGCCCTGTCTGTATATAATCACAGTAACTGTTTATTTGCACAGGTGCGCTATGAAAGAACTGACCCCAAGGCAGCAACAGGTTCTCGAATTATTGAGAAGCTTTATCGAGGAACGCGGCATGCCGCCGACCCGCGCGGAAATTGCCAAGGCACTGGGCTTTCGCTCGGCCAATGCGGCGGAAGACCATTTGCGGGCCCTGGAGCGCAAAGGGGTGATCGACCTTTGCCGGGGTACCTCGCGGGGCATCCGCCTGCGCGATTCCCTGCGTGTACAGATGGGTATCCCCCTGGTCGGCCGGGTGGCGGCGGGCCGGCCCATCCTGGCCGAGGAGCATATCGAGGCCCGTTACCAGATCGATCCCGCTTTGTTCAGCCCGCGGCCACACTATCTGCTGCAGGTCAAAGGCATGAGTATGAAAGACGTCGGCATCCTGGATGGCGACCTGGTCGCGGTACATCGCACACCGGATATACGCAATCGGCAGATCGTCGTGGCGAGGCTGGATGATGAAGTCACGGTGAAACGTTACCGCCAGGTGGGCAAACAGGTCTGGTTGCTGCCTGAGAATGCAGACTTTGAACCCATTGAAATCGACCTGAGCGAACAAGCCATGGTGATTGAGGGTGTGGTGGTCGGTGTGCTGCGCCGGGATGCGAACGGCAAACTGCACGGATGAGCATGGGCCGATGAGCATGGATATGGAGGCATTGGCGGCTCTGCCGGGTGTCTGGTGCGGGGGTGAAGCCGCAACCGCGCTTGCCGTGATCGCTACCGGTTTTACCGAGCTGGATGATTGTTTATTGAACAACAGTGGGAACAACAGTGGGAACAGCAGTGGGAACAGCAGTGGGAACAGCGGTGGGAGCGGAGGCTGGCCGGTCGGTGCACTGACCGAGATCTGCACGCAGGTCCCCGGTAGCGGCGAGGTCAGCCTGGTTATCCCGGCGCTGGCCGCCCTGAGCGATGGCAGCATTGACGACACGGGCTGGATCGCCTGGATTTCGCCACCCCATTCGTTGTACCCACCCGCCCTGGCTGCCGGCGGCGTACGCTTGTCGCGCCTGTTGATGGTGCAAGCCGCCGATACCACCGATGCGCTGTGGGGGATGGAGCAGGCTCTGCGTTCGGGCAGTTGCCAGGCGGTGCTGGGCTGGGTGGATAAAACGAGCGAGCGGAGTCTCAGGCGCTTGCAGCTGGCCGCCGAGTCTGCCCGTGCCTGGGCAGTGTTGTACCGGCCGGCTCATTGCCTGGCACAGGCATCGCCGGCAGCGCTGAGACTGCGGCTGACGGCGGTTGCCGAGGGGCTGGAGATCGAGATACTCAAAAACCGGGGTGGGCGGCCGGGTCGCTGCCGCATTCCCCAGGAGGCGCTAAGAGCGGATCATGGGCGCCCACGGAGGGCAGAGCCACAGATCGATTCAAAATAATAAACATAAATAAAACAACTAGTTCTACCCTCGATTCCCTACCTCCTTCCCCTAAAACTCATG
>BFAU01000171.1 GCA_008975185.1 bacterium MnTg04
GAAATTCTAATCAATTCACGTACTTGTACTGTGTCAGGCGTCCCGTTTTTCTTGTATTCCAATGAGTATCTGACAAACGGTCCATACCGCTCGATAAGCGGCGGGCGCCAGGACGACCGGGGTTGATTATGTAATCTCCAGACAAAGCAACCAACGTTAGGTAAAATGAACAAATGTGACTTAGGTCACAAATTGGCGCTCATCAATCGGTTGCTGTCGATTTTTCGCTGCACAGCAGAAAAACAAAGGACATCCACAGACTTTCTGCATCGATTATGCAAAAAGACCGCTTTTTGTCGTAGATTGTGGATGTCCTCGCTTTTGCTGGCTTTTCCTCCGCTCGCGATCCGGTATTCGGAAGAAGGACACCCTCAAGGAAAAATAGTCATCGATTTGGACTAGTATCGCGCCAAGCGGCGGGCGCCATCGATCGACGCAGCACTTTTTGCTTCAGGCATTTGTTGCGCATAAGCTGTTTCGAAAGCATGCCAGGAGGACGCTTGAATGGGAAACATGATCAAGGCTCTTTTCGCGACATGCATCATTTTATCTGCCGCAATATCTGGTGCCGATGCGCAGGACAGGACGGCCCTGGTTGGGGGTCGCCTGATCGATGGCTATGGTCATGCGCCGATCCAGAACAGCGTTATCCTGATTGAAGATGATACGATCATAAAAGTTGGGACGGTAGACACGCTGCCGATACCCGATGGCTATAAGGTCGTCTCCACAGATGGTATGGATGTCTTGCCGGGCTTATGGGAAAGCCATGCGCATCTCATGCTTAGCGGCCATGCCGACTATCCTCACTGGCAGGCAACTTATCTCGATCGGCTTGCAGATGAAATCATGCCTGCTACCGCAAGCCATCTTTTGCTGGCCGGCGTGACATCGGCCCGTGACCTGGGGGGCCACTGGAGCCGTCAAAATCAGTCAAGGAGCGGATCGATCGCGGTGAAATTCCGGGGCCGCGCCTTTTCATGTCCGGACCGTTTCTGCAGGCGGAAGTCGAAGACTGGCAAACAGCCTATCGCTGGCCTGTGCGCTCGGTGGCTGATGCGCGGGCAAAAGTTGCGAAGCTGGATGATGCTGGCATGGTCATCGTGAAGCTGATCGACCAGGACAAACTCCCGCGCCGGGTCGCCAAGGCAATTGTCGATGAAGCCCATGCACGCGGAATGAAGGTTGTCGGGCATGCTCACCGCCCGAATGAAATCCGTGTCGGCCTTGAGATCGGCATTGATAATTTCGAACATACGGGGCTAACGACAGCGCCTGAATATCCGCCTGATATCATGGCGGCCCTGAAAGAGCGTACAGTCACAGGCCGTATCGCCGGGGGACCTCTTTACTGGACACCGACGGTCGAGGGCCTGTGGAATTTCGACCGCACGGTTGCGAACCCTGAAAAACTTGATGATGATTGTTGGGAGCGTGGCCTCAAAGAAGATACGATCGCCGATATTCGCGCCTCCATCGCCAATCCGGGACAGCTCGGCTATACACGCCTGACACCGTTGCGCAAGCCAACCCTGAAAAGAAAAATAGCGCAACTTCGCGGAGCAGGGGTGGTTTTTCTGGTGGGTACCGATAGCGGTATCCCAATGAAATTTCATTGTCAGTCGACGTGGAATGAGATGGATGTTCTGGTCCGGGTCATGGATATGCCGGTCATGGATGTGATCCGTGCGGCGGTTTACTGGCCTGCCGTAATGATGGGCGTTGAAGACGAACTGGGTACCGTATCTGCTGGCAAGAAAGCTGACATCATCGCAGTGCGTGGAGACGTGCTGGAATATATCAACCTGCTCCAGCATGTGGATTTCGTGATGAAGGGCGGCGTGGTATACAAACTGGACGGCAAGCCGGTTGAGGAAAACCTGAATTGAGCATCTGGTCACAGGCCAAAGAGATGGCCGCGAAAACGCCGAGCGAGCGCAATCGTTATGTCGATTTTCTTCGCGCGGTGTCGATCCTGGCGGTCATTACCGGTCACTGGCTGATCGTTGCTTTGTATTACCATGACGGTTCGCTAAACCCCCCAGGCACTCTCCTGGCGATTCAACCCGATACGCAGTGGCTGACCTGGTTGTTCCAGGTGATGCCGATATTTTTCATCGTCGGTGGTTACGCCAATGCTGTCTCGCTCGAAAGCGCGCACCGGCGTGGGGTCGGTTATGCGGGCTGGCTGGCAGCCCGGCTGAATCGGCTGGTTACTCCGCTGCTTGCCTTGTTGCTGGGCTGGGCGATATTCGCCGTGCTCTTGTACTTTTGGGATGTCAGTGGTGGCGTCATTGCCCTTGCGTCGCGGGCCGCGCTAATACCCATCTGGTTTCTCGCCATTTACATCATGGTTGTGGTGCTCGCTCCGGCAACATACAAAGCGTGGCGGCGCTGGGGTTTCGCGTCGTTCTGGGTTTTCGCGGCCGGCGGCGCGCTGGTCGATATCGCTTTTTTCGCGGCGGACCTTCGTTGGGCGGGCTGGAGTAACTATTTCTGGATCTGGCTGTCTGTGCACCACCTGGGTTACGCCTGGCGAGACGGGCGTATGGGGAGTCCGGTGCGGCTCATGTCTTACTCGGCGCTGGGCTTGCTGGCGCTCGTGTTGCTGATTTTCGCGGGGCCATATCCTCTAGCCATGGTGGGATCGCCGGATGAAGGGCTGAGCAACACGGCCCCACCGAAAATTACTTTGTTGGCGCTCGCCGTTTTTCAGTTTGGTTTGCTCCTGGCCATCGAAAAACCGATGCGGCGCAGGTTATCCGGTCTACGTGTCTGGGCAGCGACAGTCTTGATCAACAGTATGATCATGACGATCTATCTCTGGCATCTGACGGTCATGGTGATTATTGTTTCGCTGGCCTATCTGGCCGGAGGCCTGGGGCTGGGATTTGAACCGGGGAGCTCCGAGTGGTGGCTTACTCGTCCGCTTTGGATCGCCGTTCTTTATGCAGTGTTATTGCCGGTGGCCTTGCTGATGGCGCCATTGGAGAGGCGTGCACGCGCGCCCGATGCAGCTGTCCCGGCGGCGGCGAGGCAAGTCGGCGGTGCGGTACTTATTTGCCTGGGCGTCGCGCTGCTTGCTCTTTTCGGGTTCGGCAATGCTCCTTTGCCGGGGCTCGATATCGCCGCGTTCTTAATGGTTGTTGCCGGTGCTTCAGTCAGCGGTTTACTGCCGGGGTTCAGGTAAGACCAAAAGGATCGGGACGCTTTCGGCATCTCTAGTAAACCGGCTACAAGATCGGGTCTATCGGTAGCAGCTTTAAAAGTCTCAGCTTGAATCGCTTGCCGCGACTAACTTCCTTGTCTGGGTTAAAACTGGAGGTTGTTCTCCAGCTGTTTTCCGGCCGCATGTCTCTTTCGATACTTTTCGTCAGCTGCTCGCCCAATCGTGGATTATCGACCAGCACGCCCACTTCGGTGTTCAAATTTGCGGAACGCGGATCGAGATTGAAAGTACCGATAAACACCTTGCTGTCGTCGATCACCATGCTCTTCGCATGCAGTGCGAAAATCGGATTCTTGTGCGCAAGCTGCGGGTAGCGCTCGACCAAGTCCGTCTGGATTTGCGGGTGGGGTCTGTATTCGTATAGCTCGATTCCTGCATCGAGCAGTTTGCTTCTTTGCTTATGGTAGCCGCTGAAGGCTTCCAGGTTGTCGGTAGACGCCAGCGAGTTCGTAGAAATACGAATTCTTACGCCGCGCTCATGCAGGTCGGCAAATAACTCGATGCCGCCTTTTGGCAGGATCAGGTATGGGGATTGAATCAGTATTGAATGTCTTGCATCCTTTATCGCAGCAACAAGCGCCTGCGTTGATTCACCACCGCCCCCCAAGCCGGAATCTCCGGTGTTTTTGCCCGGCTTGTCGCTGATGAATCTGGCCTCTTCCCAAACCATCGCCTGCAACATCTTGGGGAAATATCTTGGCATCTCTTTAATCGCGTTTCGTATCGCAGGTTCGAAATTCGCTGATCGGTGGCATATGCATGCAGTTCCTCGTACCAAAGATGCGCTTCCTCTGCAGACGACAGGTCGTCCAGTCCTTCCAGTACCTGTTCAACCGGCACCGCCAACGAG
>BFAU01000172.1 GCA_008975185.1 bacterium MnTg04
CTTCCTCTGCAGACGACAGGTCGTCCAGTCCTTCCAGTACCTGTTCAACCGGCACCGCCAGCGAGCTTTCCCAAAATTCATTGAAGTTGGCGCTCATATCCTGAACAGCGGGTCCCAGGAGCAGGATATCCCGATCACGAAAGTTGTACTCCTGATCGAAATCGAAATATTCGTCAGCCATGTTGCGGCCGCCGGTAATGCCGGCCAGGCCGTCAAATATCGCAGTCTTGTCATGCATGCGCTGGTTAGTTTCACGAAAATCAACGACTAGATTTGCGATGCGGCGGAAAAAGGAGATCCCGACCGTGTACTTCGGGTTGTAAATTCGAATGTGGACGCGTGGGTGAGCAGCAAGCAGCAGCAGCGTTTTGTCTTCGGCATCTATCAGAAAATCGTCGACCAGGACCCGTACCGTTACTCCGCGATCGGCCGCTCGCAACAGCATTTCAGCCGCAAGCGTCCCGATATTGTCAGTGCTCCATATGAAGTACTGAATGTCGATCGTTTTTTCGGCATGCTGCGCCAGCCACGCGCGCCCCAGCAATGCTTCCTCGCCTTTTTCGAGGATATAAATACCCGTCTTCCTGGTCATCAATTCGGCACATGCTTCGCAGTTGGCCTCGACCCAGTCTTTTAACGGCTGACTTGAAATACTTATGGGGAAAAGCAACAACAAAGAGAAGCTCGCGAAGCAGAGGCGCAGATGTTTCAGAATGTAGAAAACGGGTAACTTCATCGCCATGCCAGAACCCCTTTGCGGTCAGCACGGATATTACTGCAGTACGGCCAGCCAGTCGTGTGAGACTGAACATTGACAACGGCCGGGTGCAGGCCCGGCGCCAGCCGACCAGGATGCAAAGCCCACGCCACCTGCTATATTTGATTAAACAAGCTGGAAAAAAGAAAAAGCGCTTGAATGCTCTGGGATTCTGTAAGAGGGGGGCTAAATGTCCGCAAATGAAAATATCTTCGCCGCAGTTGCGGCAGACGATCGGGAGGAATTTCAGGTGTTGATCGCAAATGACCCATCCCTCGCCAAGGCCAGGAACGAGCAGGGCTTGTCCTTGCTGATGTGGATGCTTTATCAGCAAAGAAAGGGCTGGCTGGACGAGATCAGACCGCTGCTCGGGGAACTCGATTTTTTCGAAGCGGCGGCCATCGGCGATTTGGTACGGATAAAAAGCCTGATCGACAAGCAACCCGACCAGGTAAACACGGTTGCGCCGGATGGGTTTCAGGCTTTGGGGCTGGCCTCCTTTTTTGCTCAACCGGAAGTCGTCGCGGTACTGATTGCGGAGGGCGCCGATGTCAATTACCAGGCACCGGCTAACCAGCTTGCGGCGTTGCACGGTGCCGTGGCAGGCAAATGCGCAGCCAGCGCCAGGCATCTGCTGGCCGCCGGCGCCAACATCGATGCCCAACAGCAGGGTGGCTATACCGCCTTGATGGCCGCTGCGGCAAATGGCTTGATCGAAATACTCAAGCTGTTGCTCGAGCACGACGCCGACCCAGCGATTACCGATGACCAGGGCAATACCGCCCGCGACCAGGCTTTGCAAAAAGGTCAGCGTAAGATGGCGGATTTGCTACCGGTCTGAAATGTTCGAAAGCCGCCTTTTTCTTTTTTCAGTTCATCGCTTCGCCGCTGATGTCTTGGCATTGGTACGATGGGGCGTGCATGGTGATCGACAGTGCGTTTTCCTGTGCGAACTTTCGCCCGAGCCTTTGCGACCAGTGGTTTTGTCGCCGCGCTAACCCACCCCAAAGCCTCGCCGGACTCACGTAAGGTAACGCCCAGAATAAAGCCGCCGGCAACGGACCTGGAAAACCGGGCATCGGACAGAAACCAGACTACCCATGACGATTACTGAAAAAAGCCTGAGGAACCCCGCTGCGATCGCCGTGGTCGTCGCCTTGATCGCATTGTTTGGTGCGTTGGCAATTTACCAGCTACCGATCCAGTTACTGCCCGAAATTTCGCAACCACGAATAACGGTTTTCAATAACTGGCGTCAGGCGGCGCCTGCGGAGGTCGAGGCCAATATCGTAGAGCCGCAGGAGAGCATCCTCAGGTTTATCCCGGGCGTGACGGAAATTACCAGCAATGTCCGTCGCGGCTCCGGTCGTATCACGCTGACTTTTGATATCGACACCGATATGCAGGACGCGCTGATCCGGGTTATTAACGCGGTGAACCAGGCGCCCCCGTTACCGGTCGATGCCGGTGAGCCGTTTGTCGCGGGTGGGGCCGGTTTCAACTCGCCGATGGTCGCTTCGCTGCTGATACGCGCCTTGCCGAGCAACCCAAACCAGGAAATGTCCAGCTACCAGAAACTGATCGAGGAGACGGTACAGCCGAGACTGACCCGTATCCTGGGCGTTTCACAGGTCCACCTTAACAGTCAGCGGGACAGGCAGATTCACATCAAGTTCGATCCATATAAGGCTGCGGCGCTCGGTATTCGCGTCGAAGATATCGCCGCGGCGATCGGACAGGCGGTTGACGTATCAGGCGGTTTCGCCGATGTGGGGCGCCGCCAGTACACAGTCCGTGTCGTCGGACAGCAACAAATTGATGAAATGGACGAGTTGATTATTGGCTGGAGCGGTAATCGCCCGTTGTATCTGCGTGAAGTCGCGGAGATCGAAGTTAGTCTTGCGCCGATGCCAGGGTTCACCTTGCGCAACGGTTATCCAGCGTATTACATCCAGATTCAGCGAGAAAACGCTTCCAATACGGTTGATATTCTCGACCGGATCAACCTGGCGCTTGACGAACTCAACGCCGGTCCGTTACTGGAGGCCGGGCTGACCATGGACCTGAGTTTCGATTCCTCGGTCTACATTCGTCGCGCCATCTCGCTGGTGCGGACAAACCTGGGTCTTGGTGTGTTGCTGGCGCTCGGTGTTTTATGGTTTTTCCTGCGCAGTGTGCGCATGACGCTGCTGATTGCGATGGCGATTCCCGTGTCGCTGATGGGTGCATTTATCGCGCTGGATATTTTTGGTCTCACCCTCAATGTAATTTCACTGGCCGGCCTGGCATTTGCCGTCGGCCTGGTGCTGGATGCGGCGATTATCGTGCAGGAGAATATCGTTCGTTACCGTCAGAGCGGCGAACAGGGCGATTATGCGGTTTTGCATGGCGCATCCCAGGTTTCCGGCGCATTATTTGCCTCGACGCTGACCAGTGTCGCGATTTTTCTGCCGATCATGTTCATGAAGGGCATGGAAGGCCAGTTGTTTGCCGACCTGGCCCTGACCTTGTCGGTCGCAGTGCTCGCTTCGTGGGCCGTGGCCATGACCGTCTTGCCGGCAGCCAGTTCGCGCTGGCTGAGCAAGGAACAAAGAAAGGATCCGATGTCCCATTGGTGGGATCGCGTCACCGGTCTGATGATGAGATTGACCGATACCCGGTTTCAACGCAGCGCGTGGATCGGCGGACTGCTGGTCTCGGCGGTTGCGATCACTGTGCTGCTGATGCCGAAAGCGGATTTCCTGCCATCGGCAAAGGCCGATGCGGTGCAGACCTTTTTCAGTTTGCCGGCAGGCAGCACCGTGAAAATGCTGGAAACGGAAATTGCCAGCGAGATGGTTCGGCGCCTGAAGCCATACATGGATCACGAGCAAAAGCCCTATATCAACGGATACAACCTGTCGATGTACGGCTCGTACAGTATGCTCTACCTGTATCCGGAAGAGCCGGAAGAAGTTGACGATTTTCTCGCCCTGCTTAGAGATGAGTTGCTGGTCGGTCTGCCGGATACACAAGCGTTCCCAACCCGTGCCTCGCTGCTCAGTTTCGGCTTCAGTGGCGGGCGCGCGATCAACGTGGATCTGCAGGGGCCGGATATCGGCGCACTGATGGCTGGCGCCAGGGTCGGCATGCAGGCAATCGACGAATTCCTTCCCGGCGCAGTGGCTCGTCCCGTGCCGGGACTGTCGATTTCGGAGCCGGAGCTTCAGATCGACCCAAACGAACGTCAGATTGCCCAGTCCGGGCTCAGCCAACGCAGCTTCGCCAGCGCCGTGCGGGCGATGACCGGTGGTCTTTTTGTCGGCGAATATTTCGATGGCAACGATCGCATGGACATGATTCTCAAGTCGGGTGAGTGGTCTTCGCCGGAAGCGTTGGCGGCCATGCCCATCAGTACGCCTCTGTCTGGCGTGCAGACCATCGGCAGCCTGGCGACGATTACGCGTACGGTAGGACCGAGCCAGTTGCAACGGGTGGACGGGCAACGGACCGTCAGTTTGCAGGTCATACCGCCGGAGAACATGACAGTCGAAGAGGCGCTGGCCATACTGCGTTCAGATGTCGGGCCGAAGATTCAGCAGGCTTTGCCCATTGACGCCAGCATTAGCTACCGGGGCAGTGCGGACCGGCTGGAAGGCGCGTTAAAGGAAATGAGGAACAATTTCCTGCTCGCGATCCTGATTCTGTTTATGATCATGGCGGCGATTTTCCGTTCGCTGCGTGACGGTTTCCTGGTGCTGCTGGTCATGCCATTGGCGTTGGCCGGTGGGGTGCTTGGCTTGCGCCTGCTCAATATTGTGACATACCAATCCATGGATTTACTGACCATGATTGGCTTTATAATTTTGCTGGGTCTGGTCGTGAACAACGCCATTCTTTTGGTCAGCCAGACCCGCCATGCAGAGAAAAGCAAAGGCTATGACCGCCGCTCTGCCGTCGCCGAGGCGATCAGGGTTCGTGCCCGGCCGGTTTATATGAGTACGCTGACCAGTGTTTTTGGCATGTTGCCCCTGGTCGTGATTCCAGGCGTCGGCTCGGATGTATACCGCGGACTGGCAGCGGTCATCGTTGGCGGTATGATGGTCAGCGCGTCTTTTACGCTGGTCTTGCTGCCCAGCCTGTTACGCCTCGGGGAGGGCCGGCGGGCAATCATCGCCGGTGCCGGTAGCCCGGGTCAGGTCGCGGTCCGCCAGGAGACAAGCTGAGGATTTCACCGGGATGAACACGATGAACAATTCGAACAGGATCTCCTTGCTTGCGTTATTGCTGAGCCTGGCGGTCGGCCCGCTCCATGCCCAGGGGCAGCAGATGCCGCCAAAACCCGTGTCGGTGGCTGGCGTCACCAGCACGCAGATCACGCCGACGGTGCCGATAGCAGGGACAATCTATAGCCGCAACG
>BFAU01000173.1 GCA_008975185.1 bacterium MnTg04
GATAAGATGTTGGCCGATACCGGGATCGACCGCGATCTGGAAAAATTGTTGTCGGCGCCGTTCGTCATCAGCCCCGAGTATGGCACCCGTTGCTCGACGCTGGTGTTGTGGGACAATTCCGGTGACATTCATTTTTGCGAACGCAGTTTTACGCCAGCCGGCGAAATGGACCAGGAAAAGAGCTACAGACTCCAGCTCGACTGAAAAGGACCAGCAATGAAGGATGGTGCCAGCAACGATGTAAAAGTTTCACCGTACGGATCGTGGTCCTCATCGCTGAGCCTGGACCGGATGGTCGAGGACGTGGTGCGTCTCGCCGAACCCGCCGTCGATGGCGGCACGCTGTACTGGATAGAAACCCGGCCGTCGGAGCGAGGCCGCAATGTCCTGGTCACCTGCGCCCCGGGCCAGGAACAGACCTACCTGACCCCGGTCGATTACAGCGTCCGCAGCCGGGCACACGAATACGGCGGCGGCAGTTACCTGGCCAGAGGCGACAGAGTCTGGTTCGTAAACGACAGCGATCAATGCATCTATACCCAGGCCCTGCCGGCTGGGTCGCCGCAGCGCCTGACTGCAGCGGGCCCGATGCGCTTTGCCGACATGGAACTGGACAAGGCGCGTAACCGGTTGCTGGCCATTTGCGAAGATCACGGCAAAGACGGCGACCCGGAAAATCTGATCGTCGGTGTCGATCTGGATAGCGGCGAAATCAGCGTCCTGGTCAGTGGCGCCGATTTCTACAGCAACCCGCGGCTGTCGCCGGACGGTTCGAGGCTAAGCTGGTTGTGCTGGAATCATCCGAACCTCCCGTGGGATACGACCGAGCTCTGGCTGGCCAGGGTTGGCGCGGACGGCGAAATTCGCGAGCAAAGATGCGTAAGCCTGGGCAAGGATGAGTCTGTTTTCCAACCGCAATGGTCGCCAGACGGCGACCTCTATTTCGTTTCAGATCGCAGCGGCTGGTGGAACCTGTTTCGTTGCAGAAACGATGCCAGCGAAGTCGTGATCCCGGAGCAGGCGGAATGCGGCTTGCCACAATGGGTTTTTGGCATGTCCACTTACGCCTTTCCTTCTCCTGATCAGGTCGTGGTTGCAACCACCCGGAACGGATCGTGGCAACTCAGCAGGTTCGATCTTGCAACAGGTCGGCGGGAAGTGCTTGCCGATGGCTGGACTTCGATAGACGGTGTCGCCGCGGGCGCCGGGAAAATTCTGATGCTGGCGGGCGGGGGTTCCCGTGCGCTCAGCGTCGTTTCCATAGACTCGCAGGGCAGGGAAACCGTATTGAAATGTGCGATCGACGGCACCCTGGATCAATCCGCGATCAGCAAGCCTCAGGCCGTCACTTTCGCGACTTCGGACGGCGACCGGGCGCATGGCTTTTTTTATCCGCCAGCCAATCCTGTGTTTCGCGGCCCCGCCAACGAAAAGCCGCCGCTGCTTGTAGTTTGCCATGGCGGCCCGACTTCCGCGACCGCGACTACTCTCAAGCTGACGTGCAATTCTGGACCAGCCGGGGTTTTGCTGTTTTCGATGTGAACTACCGTGGCAGCACCGGCTATGGCAGGAGCTATCGGCAGAAACTCTATGGCACATGGGGGCTGGCCGACGTCGATGACTGTATTTACGGCGCCAGATACCTTGCCGAGCAAGGCCTGGTAGACCCCAAGCGTATGGCGATTCGCGGCGGCAGCGCCGGTGGATTTACAGTATTGAACGCACTGACTTGTCACGATGAATTCAGCGCCGGCTCCAGTTTCTTCGGCATCGGCGACCTGGAAAGCATGTTCGCGACGACCCACAAGTTCGAAGCCAGCTACGACCATTGGCTGATCGGCCCGAAAGAAACTCGCAAGGCGATCGTCGAGCAGCGCTCACCGATAAACTTTGCCGACCGGATCAAATGCCCGGTCATATTCTTCCAGGGCCTTGATGATAAAGTCGTGCCGCCGGACCAGTCGGTATCGATGGTGCAGGCGTTGAAAGACAACAAGGTTCCGGTGGCCTACATCGAGTATGCAGGCGAAGGGCACGGCTTTCGCCAGTCGCAGAATATTCGGCGGAGTTACGAAGCCGAGTTGTATTTCTTCGGCAAAGTCATGGGCTTCGAACCGGCCGACAAGCTAACCGCCGTCGAGATCACCCACCTCTGATTTAACCCGCATGTCGCCAAGGCGGGTCAGCGCTTTTCCAGAACGCGGGTCAGCCAGCGGCCGATGTCCTGGATCTCCGGCGGGCACACGCCATGGGCGACAACATAACTGTGCCACTCCACCGAGTAGCCTTGCCGGGTCAGGAAATCGCGTGCATTCTCGCCCAGGGCCTGCGGCAGGACTGTGTCAACGCTGCCGTGGGCGAGCAATACCGGTGTGGCCTGATTCTCCTGGCTGCGCGATTTCTCGAAACCCTTTTGCAGCGGCAGGTAACAGGATAATCCCATGATCCCGGCCAGGCGGTGTGGATAAGCCAGGCCTGTCTGCAAGGCAATCGCGCCACCTTGCGAAAAACCGGCCAGCACGGTGCGCTCCGGAGGAATGCCTCTTTGCTGTTCCCTTTTTAGCAGAGCCTCGACGCTTTGCTGGCTTTCCCGAATGCCGGCTTCGTCTACCGGCCCGTCGCGCTCGAAGGAGTAGATGTCATACCAGGCACGCATGGCCATGCCATTGTTTATCGTGACGTTCCTCATCGGCGCATGTGGGAAGACGTAGCGCACCGGGAACGGTAAACCGAGTTCGGGGACAATGGGCTCGAAATCGTGCCCGTCTGCGCCAAGACCATGCAGCCACAAGACAGATGCTTCGGGTTGCTCCCCTGTTTCGACCTCCACGGTTTTCAAATAGTTGTCCAAGTGATCCTCCGATCTTCGCAGACCCGGCAAAACAGCAGCGATATTAGCCCAGATTATTCATCAATGCGCCCACGCCCTTGTTTGATACTTTAAGCCCTTGCTCCGGCCGCAGCGGACCAACCGCCGGCGCGGCTGGGCTATACTCAGGGCGGATAAATCATCGAGACCGCAATGAAAAAACACACGCTGTCCCCGGCCGCTTTTTTTATCGTATTGCTGCTCCTGTCCGGCTGCGGCCAAAGTGGTGATTTGTACCTGCCGGAAGACGCTGAAACTGAAACGGCGATCAGCAGCGCCGATGAAAAACAGCCCGAACCGGAAAAAAACAGCCAGGATGAAGACTCGCAGGATCAGCCCTGAGCATGCCTGAAAAGAGAAAAGTCCTGGTCCTGGTTGACGGATCCAGTTACCTGTATCGCGCGTTTCACGCCCTGCCGCCGCTAACGACGTCGAAAGGCGAACCCACCGGCGCAATCCACGGCGTGCTCAATATGCTGCAAAAACTGGTCCGGGATTACCAACCCGAACATATCGCGGTGGTTTTCGATGCAGGTGGCAAGACTTTCAGGGACGAAATGTTCGAGGAATACAAGGCGAACCGCCCACCCATGCCCGACGAACTTCGCTCGCAGATCGATCCGATACTCGAGGCGATCCGGGCCATGGGTTTGCCGCTGTTGCAGACCCCGGGTGTCGAGGCCGATGACGTGATCGGTACGCTGGCCCGCCGGGCGGACCAGGAAAAAATCGTCACGGTCATATCGACCGGCGACAAGGACATGGCGCAACTGGTCAATGACAACATTTCGCTGATCAACACGATGACCGGAAAAACCATGGATCGCGATGGCGTCAAGGAAAAGTTCGATGTCTACCCGGAGCAGATCGTGGATTTTCTGGCCCTGACCGGCGACAGTTCCGACAATATCCCCGGCGTCCCGAAAGTCGGACCGAAGACCGCGGCCAAATGGCTGAACCAATATTCTACGCTGGATAAAATCGTGGCCAACGCCGATCGGATCAAGGGCAAGGTCGGCGAAAGCCTGCGTGAAAATCTCGAACAGCTCGAATTGTCGCGCAAGCTCGCGACGATACGCTGCGATCTCGAGCTGGACCGGGGCGTGCAGGATCTCGCACCGGGTGAGCCGGATATCGATAGTCTCAGAAAGCTGTATCAGCGCCTGGAGATGAACTCACTGTTGCGCAAGCTGCCTGAACCGGAAGTAGAGACAACCGCTGCCAAACCGGTCAGCGGCAAATACCAGACCATTTTTTCGCAACAGGACTTTGCCGCCTGGCTGAAAAAATTGAAGCAGGCGAAATTGATCGCTTTCGATACCGAAACCGACAGCCTCGATTACATGAATGCCCGGATCGTCGGTTTGTCGTTTGCGGTCAAGGAAGGGGAGGCAGCCTACCTGCCGGTGGCCCACGATTACCCGGGCGCGCCGGATCAGTTATCACGCGACGAAGTGCTCGCGACCCTGAAGCCGCTGCTCGAGAACCCGAAGGTTCAAAAAGTGGGTCATCATCTGAAATACGACGCGCACATACTGGCCAATTACGGCATACGCATGGGTGGCATGAAGTATGACTCGATGCTCGAATCCTATGTGTTGAACAGCACGGTGACCCGCCACGACATGGATTCGGTTGCCAGGCGGTACCTCGGTGTCGAGACTGTTTCTTTCGAGGATGTCGCCGGTAAAGGCGCAAAGCAACTGACCTTCAACCAGGTCTCTTTGGAACAGGCCGGTCCGTACGCGGCAGAGGATGCGGACATTACATTGCGCTTGCACCACGAATTGTGGCGCCGGCTGAAAGCCTTGCCAAAACTCCGCGCCTTGTACACCGATGTCGAGCAGCCGCTGGTCCCGGTCCTGCTGCGCATGGAGCGCAACGGCGTAATGCTGGATGCCGATCTGCTGCGAGAGCAGAGCGCGGAAATCGCCGTGCGTCTGCAGGTTCTGGAAAAACAATCGCATGAAGCCGCCGGGCAGCCTTTCAACCTGGGGTCACCAAAACAACTGCAGGAAATACTGTTCGAGAAACAACAACTGCCGATTATTCGCAAAACGCCGAAGGGGCAGCCATCGACAGCCGAGGACGTACTCCAGGAACTCGCCAGGGACTATGAGCTGCCCCGGTTGATTCTCGACTACCGGGGACTGTCCAAGCTCAAATCCACCTATACCGACCGCCTGCCCGAGCAAATCAACCCGCACACCGGCCGCGTACACACTTCGTACCACCAGGCGGTCACGGCGACCGGCCGCTTGTCATCGAGCGACCCGAATCTGCAGAATATCCCGATCCGGACCGCAGAAGGCCGCCGCATTCGCCAGGCTTTTGTCGCCCCGGATGGCCATCGGCTTCTCGCCGCCGACTATTCCCAGATCGAATTGAGAATCATGGCTCACCTGTCCGGCGACGAGCGTCTTTTGCAAGCCTTTGCCGACGATCAGGATATCCACCGCGCGACCGCGGCCGAGGTGTTCTCGGTTGCCCCCGATGAGGTCAGTGACGATCAGCGACGCTCGGCCAAGGCGATTAATTTTGGCTTGATATACGGAATGTCGGCATTTGGCCTGGCGCGCCAACTGAACATCAGGCGCGGTGAAGCGCAAGATTATGTCGACCTCTATTTCGATCGCTACCCGGGCGTCAAAGCGTATATGGAAAACACCCGGCAACTGGCCAGGGAGCAAGGCTATGTCGAGACCGTTTTCG
>BFAU01000174.1 GCA_008975185.1 bacterium MnTg04
GGCCTTGCGGCGGTTTGCCGAATTCACGGATATCGGCGCCAGCGATAAATGTCCGGCCGGCGCAGTAAATAATTACCGCCTTGATCCCATCGTCGCCGGCTGCTTCAGCAAGACAGTCGCTGATGCCTTTGCGCACGGCGTGAGACAAGGCGTTGACCGGTGGGTTGTCGATCGTGATGACCGCGACCTGACCATGCCGGGCCAGCGTAACTGTTTCGCTCATCCAGTTTTATCCCCGGGTGATGGTGGGCGTTTATTGTAGCGTTTTACCGGGGAAACTATTAATCGATAGCGACCGTGGGCCCATCCCGACCCGGCGATCAGGCCTTGTCGTAGTCGATGATCAATGTCCTGCTTAGCGGGTGCGCCTGGCAGGCCAGGATAAATCCTTCCTCGACTTCCCAGGCCTCCAGTGCGTAGTTTTCTTCCATCTCCACTTTGCCTTCGCGCAGGTGCGTGCGGCAGGTCGAGCAGACTCCCGCCTCGCAGGAGGCGGGCAGGTCCAGGCCATGTTCGCGGCCCGCTTCCAGCACCGTCATGCCATCCATAGGCATCGAAAACTTTTTCGTATGTCCATCCAGGATTACCGTGACGCTGGCGATACCCTCGGCTTCCTCGGTCGGCTGCGGGGCAACGGCTTTTGGCGTCTTTTCAGTTTTCTTGCTGACCGCAAACCGCTCGCTGTGAATATTGCCGCTGCCGATGCCGAGTTCAACGAGAGTTTCCTTGACCGTATCGATCATCGTGCCGGGCCCGCATATAAAAACTTCATCGGCGGTCAGGCCCGCACAGAAACCCTGGTAGAGCTGGCGAACTTTGTCCGCATCGAAACGCCCGCTGGCTATTTCGAATTCCTGCTCCTCCCGGCTGAAAACGAAATGCAGCGACAGTCGGTCAGGGTACTGGTTTTTCAGGGCGTACAACTCCTCGAGAAACATCGTGCTTTCCTGGGTCCTGTTGGCGTAGAACAGGAAAAATCGGCTTTGCGGTTCTGTAGCCAGCGTGGTTTGCACTATCGAAAGCAGGGGCGTAATTCCGCTACCGGAGACGAACGCCACATAGTTTTTCTTTTTTTCCGCCGATAACGGAGTCTGGAAGTGGCCAACCGGCGGCATCACCTCGAGCATATCCCCGGCCTTCAGAGTCCTGGCGATATAGCCGGAAAACAGACCGTTTTTCTGCACACGAACGCCGATGCGCAGCTCCGGGTCGTTGATCGCGCTGCATATCGAATAAGTTCGCCTGACCTGCTCGCCGTTGATCTCGGCGCGTACCGGCAGGTGCTGGCCCTGGACAAAGGCGTACTCATCGCGGAGTTCCTCCGGCACGCTCAGATAAACGCACACCGAATCCGGGGTCTCCGGTTCGATTCGGGCGACCTCAAGTTTGTGAAAATGTTTCATTTGCTCAATTTCTAGTGTACTGCCAGCTGGGAATTTATCATCGCTGGCGTGAGATTTCCGGCTTTACCTGGCATGGGCCAGCCAGCCTACACGAATCACATTTTTTCCATGGTTTTACGCCGATCCTGCAGCATAGCGTTCAATGTCTGGATCGCGTTTGAGCCCGTGCGAGCAAACCACCACGGACAGATGGCATGAACAACGGCCGCAAGTCCTGAAAATATCATGAATAGCCCCACACGAGCGGCGAACAAAAAATGCTCGAAATAGGACTCACCTACTTCATCCAGATGCTTCACATTTCCATACTCTTCAGGACTCAGTAAATATTAACATTTGATTCAATCCAAAGACTGCTGGATATCTTTTTTTCATGTGCTGTCAAATGCATTTGAAATACTCGAAAGGCTCCAGGCATTCGTTGCACTTATAGGAGGCCTTGCAGGCCGTCGAGCCGAATTCACTGATCTTTCGCGTGTTCTCGGTGCCGCATCTCGGGCAGGCGACGATTCGTTCCGCAATTATGGTATCGCCGAGCATCTTACCGCGTGCCGCCCCTTTTTCCGGTGGCGCAATGCCATACTCGCGCAATTTCTCGCGCCCGCGATCGCTGATCCAGTCGCTGGTCCATGGTGGCGACAGCACCCGCCGTACGGATACCCGATCGATACCCCCCGATTGCAACGACTTGACGACGCTGTCCTCGATGACTTCGGTCGCGGGGCAACCCGAATAGGTGGGCGCGACGCCGACAGTCACCTTTGCGCCATCGACTTCCACCGAGCGCACGATGCCAAGATCGACGATGCTCAACACGGGAATTTCCGGGTCGGGTATTTGCTCCAGTATTTCCCAGGCCGATGCTTCAAGGGTTTTGCGCTGAGCTGCCATGGTCTTACCAGTTGGCGCCCGGGTAGGTGCGTTGCAGGCTTTGCATCTCGGCCAGGATGTAACCCAAATGCTCGCTGTGATGGCCTTGCTTGCCACCGGAATCCATCCAGCCATCTGCCGGTTTTTGCAAAGTGGCTTTGCTCAGCAACGCATCGATTTGCCGATGCCATTGTTCACGCAGGGCTGTCAGATCCGGCCCTTCCCATTCTGCCTGCATGATTCGATCGACCTGGTCAGCTTCGAACAGCTCTCCGGTGTAGGTCCACAGACGATCGATCGCGTGCTGCACCCGCCGGTGGCTCTCATCGGTGCCATCGCCGAGACGAATCAGCCAGTGGCTGGCATGGCGGATGTGGTAAGTGGACTCCCTGATTGCGCACGCGGCAATTTCGGCGAGTTTCCTGGCCGGGGATGACGCCAGGGCTTCAAGCTGAAGTGAATAAAATGTTTCGAACAACACCAGCCGGGCGATGGTCTCGCCGAAATCCCCGTTTGGCTGTTCAAGCAGCAGGACATTGCCGTAATCCCAACCGTCTCTGAGAAAACAGATCTCGTCTTCGTTTCGCCCATTGCCATCGAGTTCACCGGCGTAGGAGAAGAACATTCGCGCCTGCCCGACATAGTCGAGAGCGAAATTGGCCATCGCCATTTCTTCTTCGAGCTCCGGCCCGTGGCCAACCCACTCGGAAAGCCGCTGCGCCATGACAATGGCGTTGTCCCCCATGCGCGTGGCATATGTGATCAGTGCTTGTTCTTTGGTCATCTGGTCAACCGGCCCTTATATATTTTCGACATCGTCCGGAATCTTGTAAAAAGTTGGATGGCGGTAGATCTTGTCGGCAGCCGGCTCGAACAATGAGTCGCTGTCCGCCGGATCGGAGGCGACGATCTCGGTGGATTTGACAACCCAGATGCTGACCCCCTCGTTGCGCCGGGTATACAGATCGCGTGCATGGTCAAGCGCCATCGTCTCATCGGCGGCGTGGATACTGCCAAAATGGCGGTGGCTCAGACCCGATCGGGCGCGGATGAATACTTCGTATAATGGCCAGTCGGTTTTACTCATGGTTTCCTCATGCTGCGTCTCTTGCCGCTTGTTTTTCCGCATAAGCGCTCGCGGCCTCCCGAACCCAGCGGCCTTTATCGTGGGCGCTGTTTCGCGCTTCCAGTCGCTCGCGGTTGCATTTTCCGTTGCCCTTGAGCACTTCCCAAAACTCCTCCCAGTCAATTTCCCCGAATCGGTAGTGGCCGGTTTTTTGGTCAAAAACGAGATCTTCATCCGGCATTTTTAGCCCCAGGTATTCGGCTTGCGGCACGGTCACATCGACAAACTTCTGGCGCAGTTCGTCATTGCTGATGCGCTTGATTTTCCATGCCATCGACTGGGCGCTGTGCTCAGAGGTCTTGTCGCTGGGGCCAAACATCATCAGCGATGGCCACCACCAGCGGTCCAGGGCGCCCTGTGCCATGCGCTTTTGCTCATCCGTGCCCCGGCACAGTTCGAGCATGATTTCATAGCCCTGTCGCTGGTGAAAACTCTCTTCCTTGCAGACTCGGACCATCGCCCTGGCATAGGGGCCGTATGAACAGCGGCACAGCGGAATCTGGTTCATGATCGCGGCGCCGTCGACCAGCCAGCCGATCGTGCCGATATCGGCCCAGCTAATCGTCGGGTAATTGAAAATACTCGAGTATTTGGCTTTCCCGCTGAGCAAGTCTGCGACCAGGTTGTCGCGGGATACCCCCAGCGTTTCCGTGGCACCGTATATATACAGGCCATGACCGGCTTCATCCTGAACCTTGGCCAGCAGTATGGCCTTGCGCCGTAGAGTCGGCGCACGGGTAATCCAGTTGCCCTCGGGCAGCATGCCGACGATCTCGGAATGGGCGTGCTGTGACATCTGCCGGATCAGGGTCTTGCGGTAACCCGATGGCATCCAGTCTTTGGGCTCGATTTTCTCGTCGGCGTCGATCCGTGCCTGGAAAGCAGCGAGGCGTCCGGGTGTGTCGGCGGGATCGGCGGCCGATTTTTTCTGCTTTTGGTCAAGACCCTGGGTATACATGGAAGCTCCGCAAATGCTATGGCAACAGGCTCGGCAAATAATAGCGTATTTTGGCGGCGTTACCCTTGCTCCAGGTCATCGAGCAGCGATCTGTCCAGCGCGCTGGATCGTCCCTGGAACATGGCAACCAGCACGTCGTCCTGGTTGCGTACGCTGACTTCATAAAGGCCGGCCCGGCGGCCACGGTGTATCTCCCGCGCATCGGCGCACAGCACATCGCCAGCGTGTACCGGTTTCAGGAAATCGATACTCGCCCCGGCTGCCACCGTGACCCGGTCGTAGGCGTTGCAGGCAAAGGCGAACGCGGTGTCCGCCAGCGCAAAAACATAGCCGCCATGGCAAATGCCGAAGCCGTTGAGCATGGCGGCGGTTACGCTCATACGAGCCTCGGCCGAGCCGGGTTGCGCGATCGTGACCTCGATGCCCAGCGCCTGCGATGCCAGGTCCTTGGCATACATCGCATCCCGGCACGCCCTGGCTTGCTCAAGATCGGTCACTGGTCTATTTGCCCTTGAATATTGCTTCGCGTTTTTCCATGAAGGCGGTAACGCCTTCATGGTAATCCTCGGTACGACCGGCTTCGCGTTGCAGGTCGCGCTCAAGATCCAGTTGCTGGTCCAGCGTGTTGCCCCAGCTCGCGTTCAGCGCTTTCTTGATCAGCGCGAGGCCATGGGTTGGCTGGCTGGCGAAATGCACGCACAAAGCGTCCGCCTCGGGCATCAATTGTTCATCGTCGACGCAGCGCCAGATCAGGCCCCATTCGACCGCCTGCTCCGCGCTGAGCGAATCGCCCAACATGGCCAGTGCCGTCGCTCGCGCAGGTCCCAGCAGTCTCGGCAATATCCAGGTGCCCCCGGAATCTGGAATCAACCCCAGCTTGCAAAAGGCCTGGATGAATTTCGCCGATTGCGCCGCGAT
>BFAU01000175.1 GCA_008975185.1 bacterium MnTg04
GTATGACCAGTTTTGGCGATTGGCGTTGGCGGAACCTGCGATCAGTACGGCAATCGGGAAGGGACCCTCTCCAGCCGGCAGGTAGAGCGTGCCCGGTAGCTTGGGCTCAAAGGCGCCAAAGTGGACTTCCACCTGCTGGATCTGCTGTTGTTTGGCCAAGGCCAGTGCCAGTGAAAAACCATCCCGATAACCGCTGATTTTCTCGGGACCATCTGGCCGAAGACTGATTACTCCAATACCGAACGGAAATTCGAGAGTGAAGACACCGGTGTCGAATTCCTCTATAGCGATTGCCTGTCCCGCGTAGACTAAGGAGGGAATATCAAGACTCGCCTCCCAGGTTCCGGCCGTTTTTCGTATCTCGACTCGTACCGGCAGATCCGCGTTTCGGTAATTGAGATCACCGACCCAAAACCCGGCAGGGTTCCAAACCGGGTCTGCCATGGTGGTGACAGGCAGCAGACAGCAGAGCGCCAGCACAGCCATTTGGAGGTTTCGGTTTATTTGCATGACCACAATTCCTGTGTTATCGGGATATGGGCTCATGTTAGATTGGAAGGGAATCTGGTGTGCTAATGTTTCGCTAATGATTGCCTTATGAGCCTTGCGTAAGGGGAAGGCGTGCCCAATACTGAAATCCAGAATGAATTTAGTGGGTCGACTGCATTTGCTTTGGGCGATGTTGAAGTATATCCCGAGTCCTTGAACCTGGTGGTCGCCGGCCAAGAGCGTCGCGTAGAGCCAAAGATCATGGATCTTCTTACCTATTTTTCGGCAAGACCAAACCAGGTGCTGTCGAAAAGCCAGCTACTGAGCGACGTGTGGGGCGGGACTAACGTGGTGGAGGAAGCCCTGCAAAGAGCCGTTTCCATATTGCGAAAAACACTGGGAGATGACCGGGAAAGTCGGGTATTTATCGAGACGATTTCGAAGAAGGGTTATCGGTTATTGGTGTCTCCAGTGCCGATACGCGAACCGAGGGCCGATGAAATCAATATCACGGAAAAAAACATCCAGACATCGCCACTGATCCTGATGATTGGCGCTGCCATACTGGTTCTATTGACCTACCTGGTCATCAACAGCCTGACCGATCAGGTTCCCATGGCCCCCAAACCCGATGGCGAATCTTCGGAAGTATCCACGGAACCAGCGCCCGTCCCGCAACCGGATGACGATTGACCGAATGCCGGCGCGGATCGGTCAGGAGATCAATGCATGCGGATTTTGCTACTGAAAAATCTGCCTTCCCTACAGATTGGCATTGCCATTGGCATCCATGGATTTCTTCGCTATCGTGGGCACCACGAGCCAGGTGATTGACGGTGTCAGGAACCTGCCGGCGGTGATCGAAAAAAGGCGCCGGTGTTGACAACAACGGCTGCCGCCACATACAGCGCAAGGGCCAACAGGATCACTGTCGTAAAGCCAAGCTCAATCGCCAACAGCGTCCCCAGCGAAGCGCTTACGACCGAAGCATAGCCATTGATGCCCCAGGCCCACGGGATAAAATCCGGGGCTTTGCTGGCGACCTGGCCAAGACCGATCGGAAAAGGCATGCCCATGCAAAATGCCAATGGCGCGATCATCAGCAGCGCAATCGGTATCTTTATTGCGTCCGGCTGCCCGATAAGACGGTCGAACAATTCAGGCAGGAGAAACAAATAAACCAGCGCAACCGAAACGATTCCTGTCACGGCATAGGCCACCAGGTACAGCCGACGGCCCCGGTAACGCCGCACCAGCGTTTGCGAGTATCCGCTGCCCAGCCCGGCAAATACCAGGAAGCCGCTCAGCACGACGGCAACAGAGTAAAGGGGGTGACCCAGAAACAGGATGAATTTTTGAATGAAAGCCATTTCCACGAACAAAAAAGCCAGGCCGAGGAGAAAGAAATACGCGCCCATCCGTGTACCTGTGCCTCGAGGCCAGCGGCGCTTTACGATCCAAAGCGGGAAAAGAATCAAAGCGGCCCCTGCCAGGATTGCCTGGATCAGGGTGGCAACCAGCACGAGATAACCCCATTCGAACAGCCCGGCGCCACCGCGTTTACGCAGCGACAGCATCTCAGGCAGCGTGCGCCATTTAAAAAAATGGAAAAAATAGGGTTTGTCGTCGGTAGCCGGTTCGATCTTGAATTTATAGCGTTCAAGAAAATCAGCAGCACCCGGACCCGATAGCGCCGTCGCACCGTCAAACAAAAAGGGCTGATCCAGCACGTTATACCGATTCGCTTCGCTGGCGGTCATCGACGGATAAAAGGCGGTATCGAAAGAGTTGCTTTCGCAAAACTCCTTGATGATTTCGATTTCCCGGACGGAAAAATTGCCGTTTTTCACCAGCATCGTGCTGGTATTCCAGCTCCGGATCAGGACGATGCTCTGTGCGGGATCGGCCGCTCCTTCCCGTTGTAGCGCCTCGGTCACCGTGGCAAATAATTTCAGGCTGTCTCGGGGTGGCACCTTCAACCATCGCGTGATGGCGAGCATGCCTCCGGGCGCTACATGTTGCAGGAATTCTTCGATGGCCTCGACGGTGTAAAGATAACTTTCACTCAGTGCCTGGACACCCGCTCCGGATGCGGCGAAAGAGTCCAGCAGCGCTATGTGTATCAGATCGTACCGGGCGGCGCGCCTGGCAACGAAAGAGCGGGCCTCGTCGGTGTATACATCGATACGTTCATCGTCGTATAAATGCCCGGCAAAATCGGCATGAGTGTCAGCAACCAGCTTTGTCACCAACGGATTGAGTTCGACTGCGTCAATAGCGCGGGCGCCGTGATAAACGGCAAACAAGACATCGGTGCCGCCACCGGCGCCAAGGACCAGCACCCTGGGCTTGTCGAGCAAACGATATGGCAGCGCGGCGGTAACATCATCCATGTACGCGAGCGAACTCAGGTTGCCGTCGAAGCGCGTAATCACGCTCATCGCGTCGCCGTCAGTAAATATCGCGAGTTGGGCCGGCGGTTCAGATTGCGTGTTCAGGCTCAGGCCGGGTGCGTCGCGAAACGGGATGGCCGGACTTTCGACGACCGTTAAAAGACCCAGTGGGTTCGAATATTGCCCCAGCACGTGGGCATCGATGACCTGCAAGGCCTGGCTTTGCCCCTTGAACTGGGATATCCGAAAATCCGGCCAATTTTGTGGCAAGAAGAACCAAAGGCCGATAAAAAAACTTCCAAGCGTAAGCATGAAACGGTTGCGCGCTGGCGATGCGAGGGTGCGGCCCACCAATGCCGATGCAAACAGCGCGAACACCGCAAGCAGCCGCAGCGTGTTTTGCGGCGACAGAAGAAAAAGTGCTGCGACCACCACCAGCGCTCCGGCTCCCGCGCCCAGGAGATCGAAAAAATAAATACGGCCGATGTGTTTCTTCAGACAGGTGAAAGCGAGGCCGATACAACTGGCCGCAAAAAAAAACGGCACAAAGAACACCAGGTACATCAACGACAAGTAGGCGAGCTGACGCGGATCCCAGACTATCTCCAGCGCATTGAAAGGCACGAGCTGCCCCAGCGCAAAACAAATAATCATGGTGACGCTGAAAAGCAAGGCGCTGACGCTAAATGCCAGGGCAAAATGAGGTACGAGCAATCGCTTGCCCAAGGCGATAAAAGAACCGCTCGCGCCATAGCCAAGGAGCGCCAGGCTGATAATCATGTATGCGAAATGATGCCACTGCACGATCGACAGTAATCGCATCAATAGAATTTCATAGCCGATTGCGGCCACGGAAATTAGCGATACAGAGAAAAATACAAAGCGACGGTCGTATGTTTTCACAGTGTTTGTCCCGGCCCGTGTTTTTCCCTGATGACCACCCCCTAATGCGCGCCGGTCAGCGGTACAAATCTGACCGGAATGACTTGCCGTGTTTTTACTTCCCCTGTCTCGGTTTTTTCGATCAGCAACAGTTGCTGGGTCAGGAACCTGCCACCGACCGGGATGACCATTCGTCCCCCGCGACGCAGTTGCCTGACCAGGGATGGCGGCACGTGACTCGCCGCAGCGGTCACGACGATCGCATCGAACGGGGCATGTTCAGCCCAGCCGTAATACCCATCGCCCAGGCGGGTCGTGACATTGTCAAAGCCAAGCGTTTGCAGACGCGCTGCGGCCTGTTCCGCCAGTGGCTCGATGATTTCCATGCTGTAAACGCTTTTTACCAGCGGTGACAGGATCGCCGCCTGGTAGCCGGAGCCGGTACCGATCTCGAGAACTACATCGTCGCTGCCAGGCGCAATAAGATCGGTCATCAATGCCACAATATAAGGTTGCGATATGGTCTGGCCAAAGCCGATCGGTAACGGGCGGTTCTCATACGCAAATCGTTTTTGTACGTCGGGGACAAATTCATGACGTTGCACGCTGGCCATGGCCTGCATCACCCGCTGGTCAAACGCCTGATTTCCGGTCAGCCGCGCATACTCTTCGATCTCGGCAACCATGGCATCTCGATCGAGCGCATATGGCGTATCGTCTGCGCGTATCCCAATAGATACGGTAGCCAACAGGATGAAAACCGCGGCCTTATTGCGGTAGATTTTTTTGTATAAATTCATTGAGTCCTGATAAATAGCGATCCCTGCTCAACAGGAATCCATTGTTGTGGTCGCCCCAGATTTCCAGCAGCGATTTTGGTTCCGCTGCCGATTCGTAAATCGCTTCGGCCATGGTAAAGGGAATGATCTCGTCGTCCCGGCTGTGGACCACGAGCAGCGGGCATTGCAGCCGGCTCACGTGCAGGCTCACCGGGAATTCCAGCCTGGTGATCAGGCGCACCGGCATAAAAGGGTATAGCTTGCGCGCGATATCCAGCGCCGAACTGAAGCTGGATTCGATGATCAGGGCTGCCGGCGTGTATTGGTTTGCCAGCCAGGCAGCAACCGCACCGCCGAGCGAGCGGCCAAAAACGATGACCCTGTCCGCCGCCACCCCCCGGCTGCTGACCAGGTAATGCCAGGCAGCCTCGGCATCGAGATAAATTCCTCGCTCAGAGGGTTTTCCCTGGCTGCGGCCATATCCACGATAGTCGATGATCAGCGTGTCCAGGCCCAGTTCGTGGAAAATCGCGATGCTGTCGAGGCGGTGGGAGATATTCCCCGCGTTGCCGTGCAGGAACAGGACGACCCCGCGGGCTTGTGCTGCCGGTACGTACCAACCGTGCAATTTCAGTCCGTCGCTGGTTTCCAGGGTGACATCTTCAAAGTCGAACCCGGCATCTTTGGGAGTAGCGGTCAGGGTCCGACCCGGCATATTGGGCAGAAACACCATCTTTTCCTGGAACAAAAACAACATCAGCGCCAGCAGAACATAAAAACTGGCTGCAGCTATCAAGAGTGTGAGAAAACCGCGCATGCTTGAATAGGGCTCGAATCCAAATTGGGTCTCGTACGAAGCTGGTCTTAGCCTAAATACGGAATCATTTCTTTGCAACCAGTGGCTGGCCGTAACTATTTGCGTTTGCCGGGATAGCAACCCGCGCCCTGTTTGCTTTTTCGTGCGATGGAACAAGCTGGACTGGTGTTGGCCACACTGTTCATACATCCCCACGGTTTTTGAAAAGATCCAGAAACAGGTTGGCGACCGGGAGAAAGCTAGCGAGCTGAATTCCGCCGACACCGACAAAACGAATAGCTCCGTCAAAATATGCTCATGTTCCGCGCCATGGCCCATAGACGGCGCCAGCAAGCGGCATCCGGCCGGTCGAGCATGACAGTGGAGAATGGCGGGCGTTTAAGGCAGGATGACCGTATGCTGTTTCCCAATCGAGACCTGGAATGCGGATTACAATAACAACCAACAGCAGAAGTCCGGATGAACCTATACGCTATTTTGCGACGCGATGGCTTCACTGACGGTCCGACGCTTGAAGCGGCGGCCGCCCGTTCAACT
>BFAU01000176.1 GCA_008975185.1 bacterium MnTg04
TTCCGATCTCTGGTGCACGGCTTCGCCCCCCGGGGCCTTCGGCTGACGGGAGAAATTGTCCTGCAGGCTTTGGATCATCGCGCTCATGCGCTGGCGGCCTCGTCGCGCAACCAGTCATAACCTTTTTCTTCCAGTTCCAGGGCCAGTTCCGGCCCCCCGCTGCGCGCGATCCGGCCATCGGCGAGCACATGGACTTTGTCCGGCTTGATGTAATCGAGCAGACGCTGGTAATGAGTGATCAGGACGATGGCGCGTTCCGGGTCACGCATCGTATTGACCCCGCTGGCGACGACTTTTAGCGCATCGATATCCAGACCCGAGTCGGTTTCATCGAGCACGGCGAGGCGCGGTTCGAGCACCACCATCTGCAGGATTTCGTTGCGTTTCTTTTCGCCACCGGAAAAGCCGGCATTGACGCTGCGGTTCAGAAACGACTCGTCGATCCGCATCAGCTTCATTTTTTCCTTGATCACGGTCAGAAACTCGAACGCATCCAGCGGGGCCTCGCCACGGTATTTGCGTTGTGCGTTCAGCGCCGCCTTGAGCAGGTAGACATTGTTGACGCCCGGGATTTCGACCGGGTACTGGAAAGCCAGGAACAGGCCTCGCCACGCTCTTTCCTCGGGGCTGAAATCGAGTATGTCCTCGCCGAGGTATCTGACCTCGCCGCTGACTTCATAACCCGCGCGACCGGCGAGTACCTGCGCCAGCGTGCTCTTGCCGGAGCCGTTCGGACCCATGATCGCGTGCACTTCACCGGCGGCAACCTGCAGTGACAGATCGCGCAGTATGGGCTTGTCGCCAATGCTAACGCTCAGTTTATTAATATCCAGTAAGATATTGTTTTTACGCATTTATTTCTTTCCAATTTCTCAACCAACAGCGCCTTCCAGACTGACGGCGAGCAGGTTCTGCGCCTCGACCGCGAATTCCATCGGCAATTCCTTGAACACTTCCTTGCAGAAGCCGTTGACGATCATGTTGACGGCGTCTTCTTCCTCGATCCCGCGCTGGCGGCAATAAAAAAGCTCGTCCTCGCCGATCTTCGAGGTCGTGGCCTCGTGCTCGATCTGGGCATCGGGTTCTTTGACTTCCATGTAAGGGAAGGTATGCGCGGCGCAGCGGTCGCCCATCAGCAGCGAGTCGCATTGCGTGAAATTGCGCGCGCCGGTCGCTCCCGGCAGCACCTTAACCAAGCCGCGATACGCAGTGCTCGCCCGGCCCGCCGAAATGCCCTTGGAGATGATCGTGCTCCGGGTGTTTTTACCGATGTGGATCATCTTGGTCCCGGTATCCGCCTGTTGGAAGTTGTTGGTTACCGCCACGGAATAAAATTCGCCGATCGAGTTATCGCCGCGCAGGATGCAACTGGGGTATTTCCAGGTTATCGCCGACCCGGTTTCCACCTGGGTCCAGGAAATGCGCGAGTTGTTACCGCGGCAGTCGCCTCGCTTGGTCACGAAGTTGAAAATACCGCCACGGCCTTCCGCGTCGCCCGGGTACCAGTTTTGCACCGTCGCATACTTGATTTGCGCGTCGTCCAGTGCGATCAGTTCCACGACCGCTGCGTGCAACTGGTTTTCGTCCCGCATCGGCGCCGTGCATCCTTCGAGGTAACTGACATGGCTGCCTTCCTCGGCGATGATCAGGGTGCGCTCGAACTGACCGGTCTTGGCTTCGTTGATGCGAAAATAGGTCGACAATTCCATCGGGCAGCGCACGCCTTTGGGGATGAACACGAAGGAACCATCGCTGAACACCGCCGAATTCAGGCAGGCATAAAAATTATCGGCGTAGGGCACGACACTGCCGAGATATTGTTCGAGCAGTGCCGGATGTTCCTGCACCGCTTCCGAGAACGGGCAAAAAATCACGCCGGCTTCCGCGAGTTTTGCCTTGAAAGTCGTGGCCACGGATACGCTGTCGAAAACCGCATCGACCGCAACGCCGGCCAGGCGTGCGCGTTCGTGCAACGGGATGCCGAGTTTTTCATAAGTCTCCAGCAGCTTCGGGTCCACCTCGTCCAGGCTGCGCGGCGCGTCGTCCGCTGATTTCGGTGCGGAGAAATAGGAAATTTCCTGGAAATCGATGGGCGGGTAATGCACATGGGCCCACGCCGGGGTCGGCATCGTCTGCCAGTGCGCATACGCCTGCAGACGCCAGTCCAGCATGAACTGCGGCTCTTTCTTTTTCTTCGAGATCAGCCGGACAACCGACTCGTCCAATCCGGGCGGAATCGTGTCCGATTGAATGTCGGTGACGAAGCCGTGTTTGTACTGCCCGCCGACGAAATCTTCGATTTCCTGGTTCTGCTTACTCATCGTCTTCCTGTCTCCTGGGTAATCGGGATATTCACCAGTTTCATTGGCGGCATTCTGAATTCGGCGGCGGCCAGGTGAGGCAGGCGAACCTCATCCAGCGCACGCCGGATCGCGACATTGATTTTTTGCCACGAGGAACTGACGCCGCAAACATCCTCCAGCTCGCAATGACCCACCGATCCACTGCACTGGGTAATGGCCACTGGCCCTTCCAGCGCATCGATCATATCGGCCGCACTGATCTCCTCGGGTGCGCGCGACAACCGGTAACCACCCCTGGCACCCCTGGCCGAGACCACGAGGCCGGCGCGGGCCAGCAGTTTGAGTAGCTTGCTGACTGTGGGTAAGGCCAGGTGGGTATGGCGCGAGACATCTGATGCACTCTTCAACCGGGTCGGGTCCGCGGCCAGGCAAGACAACACCAGGGTTCCGTAGTCGGTCAGTTTGCTCATTTTCAGCATGGCAATACCCTCGAACATTCAATCAGGACTATTTTAGTACTAATTAAGCTCCCGGGAAAGCCCGCATCCTTGTTTCTCGGTGCATCCGGGAGTGATCCCGGCCACATTTGGCCCCGCTTTTGCTATCCTTGCGCCTCTCAGGACGTCCTCGGCCGCCCTGACCTGCAACGCGATTGCAGGCTCGCTGAAACCAAGAAACCCGGAGATCAAAAGATGAGTTTCAAGGATATGGAATCCGTTGCCCAGGCGATGGTTGTCCCTGGGAAGGGGATACTCGCCGCAGACGAAAGCAGCCCGACGATCAAGAAAAGATTCGACCTGATCGACACCAAATCCACCGAAGAAAGCCGGCGTACCTATCGTGAAATGCTGTTCACTACGCCCGGCCTTGCCGACTACATCAGCGGCGTAATCTTGTATGACGAAACCCTGAGGCAAAAAACCGCCGATGGCGTACTGTTTCCCGCCCTGCTGGCCAATATGGGCGTCATCCCGGGTATCAAGGTCGATACCGGCGCCAAGGATCTGGCTGCTTTCCCCGGTGAGAAAATTACCGAGGGACTCGATGGTCTGCGCGAACGCCTGGCCGAGTACCACGAAATGGGTGCGCGGTTCGCCAAATGGCGTGCCGTCATTACCATCGGCGACGGCATCCCGAGCGATTTCTGCCTGCAGGCCAACTCGCACGCGTTGGCCCGTTATGCCGCACTTTGCCAGGAGGCCGCTATCGTCCCGATAGTCGAGCCCGAAGTGCTGATGGATGGCAAGCACACATTGGCGGCGTGCGAAGAGGTAACCAATCGGGCGTTGACCCTGGTTTTTGCGGCGCTGGCCGAACACCGCGTGCATTTGCCCGCCATCGTGTTAAAACCGAACATGGTTATCTCGGGCAGCGAATGTGCCGATCGTGCCGGCCCACGGGAGGTCGCCGAGGCGACCGTGCGCTGCCTGGCGGCACAGGTACCGGCAGAGGTCCCGGGAATCGCTTTCCTGTCGGGCGGGCAGAGCGCTGAACAGGCGACCGAACATCTGGGGATCATGAACACCATGGGTCCGCACCCGTGGAAATTGAGCTTCTCCTATGGCCGTGCTTTACAGGCGCCCGCGCTGGCCGCGTGGCAAGGCCAGGATGAACGACTCGGTGACGGCCAGCAGGCATTGATCAAACGAGCACGGCTCAATGGCCTGGCCAGTTCCGGCGGATACACGAACGATATGGAATCTGCTGCCTGAAGCCCGATGTTGTTGCCGGGGGAGGGTCCGGGGTGTAGTGCAGGCTGGAATTACCGGTAGCCGAATCGGCCGTCCCGCCTTCTCTCAAGAATCGGCCTTTTCTTCTTTTCTTCTTTTGGCAGGTAGCCGGTGAGCTCATCGCGGCGCGCATCGAAGCGGGCGCGCTGGAATTCATCGAGACCGGGCAATTCGAGAGCCAGCTTCAGTTGCTGGATCGCCTGCGGCAGCAACCCGTTCAAAACATAATATTCCGACATGTAGTAGTACGCTTCGGCTACATCGCCGGCCGAATTGGCAGCCCTCGCGATCAGTCTCGCCTGGTCCGGGGTTGGCGTTATGTTGTTGAGCAGGTCGAGCAAAAGTTCATGCGCCTGGTCCGGCTCGTCCGCCCTCAGCAAGACCTGGCTATAACGAATGGTCAGCGGCACATTGCGCGGAAACAAAGCGACGGCCTGCCGGAACACCGCCAGCGCCTGTTCGGGCCTGCCGTCAGCCATCAGCGCCAGGCCGTAGGCCGAATGCAAATCGATGATGTTTTCGTTGCCGACCTGCAGTTCACGGAATATATCCGTCGCCTGGTTTGCCTCGCCGGCCCGCAACAGAGCGAGTGCGGAGCCGTAAACCCAGGCCGGATCGGGCGGCACGCCCTGCAGGTAGGCGGTATTGCGATAGTAAGCGACCGCTTCGTTGGCTGAGCGGAACGCGCGAACTCTTATCCGCTCCTGGGTCAGGCGATAACCGATGGTGTCATCACGGACGACCGCCTGGTAACGTGCGGCGCGGTTGGATGACTCGGCAATCCGAGCCGAACTGCTCGGATGAGTACGCAGAAATTCCGGGGTCGAACCAGGCGCCCGGGTATTGGTTTTGCCAAGTTTGGCGAAGAAAGACGGCATGCCATAGGGATCGAAACCACTGGCGGCCAGGGTGCCGATTCCGATCCGGTCCGCCTCGTATTCGTTGGCACGGGTGTAATTGATCTGAGCCTGAATTGCCAGCCCCTGTGCAGCCAAAATCCCGCCTTGCATGGTTGAAGCGCTCGCGTCGGTGGCGGAGCCGATAATAATGGTTGCGAGTATTGCGGCCGTCGCCGCCAGACTGGATCCTCGGCTGTCGAAAATTCGTCTTTCGATATGGTTCTGCGTTACATGGGCGATCTCATGCGCCAGCACCCCGGCGAGCTCGCTTTCATTTTCCGAGGCGAGTATCAGACCGGAATTGACGCCGATGTATCCACCCGGCAGGGCGAAGGCATTGATTCTCGAATCGTCGACCACGAAAAATTCAAAATCTTCTCCACCGGCGTTCGCATTTGCCACCAGGGTTTGGCCCAGGTTCTGAATGTATTCCTCGACCTCCGGATCGCTCAGCAGTTGACCGCTGTCGCGCAATTGCTTGCGAACCATATAGCCGATTTGTTCTTCTTCAATCGATGAAAACACCGAGTCCGATGGACTGCCAATATCGGGCAGGTCGGATGGCTCGGTGGCGGCCTGGGCCAGCATCGGCAAAATCAGGGACAAACAAAAAATCAGGTAACGCAAATCTGGTCTCCGCCGGGGTTCACCGGTTCAGAAGCATGACAGATATCTAGACAGTAACCAAGCCCAGGGGTTCCCTTAGCCTGCCCCGATAGGAGCATTAAAAGGTATAAAAAACAATAATTTAAGATAATAATCGGAGAAACTACATCGTTACAGGGTATCGGATGCGTAATCGGCCAGCCTGGAGCGTTCACCGCGCAACAAGGTCACGTGCCCGGAATGCCCCCAGTCACGAAAACGGGTGACGACATAGGTCAGCCCGGAAGTGGTTTCGGTCAGGTAGGGCGTATCGATCTGGCTGAGGTTGCCCAGGCAGACCAGCTTGGTACCGGGACCGGCCCGGGTGATCAGCGCTTTCAACTGCTTGGATGTCAGGTTCTGCGCTTCGTCGATAATGATAAACCGGTTCAGGAAAGTGCGGCCGCGCATAAAGTTCATCGAGCGAATCTTGATGCGATTGCGAATCAAGTCCTGCGTAGCGGCCCGCCCCCAATCGCCGCCTTCGCCGCTGCCGGTCAGCACTTCCAGGTTGTCCATCAACGCGCCCATCCACGGCTCCATTTTTTCTTCCTCGGTGCCCGGCAGGAAACCGATATCCTCTCCCAGCGGGACCGTAACCCGCGTCATGATGATCTCGCGGTAGAGGTTTTGCTCCAGTGTCTGGGTAAGACCGGCGGCCAGCGTCAGCAAGGTTTTGCCGGTACCGGCGGCGCCGAGTATCGTGACGAAATCAACTTTCGGATTCATCAGCAGGTTGAGGGCGTAATTCTGCTCGCGGTTACGCGCAGTGATCCCCCAGATGTTGTGGTGCTCGTTGCGGTAATCGGTCACCGTTTCGATAATTGCGTCGCCGTTTTCAAGACGACAGATGGAGGCGTCAAAAGCGCTTTCGTCTTCCGTATAGACAAACTGATTGGGATACCAGTTGCCGACCTGTGGTCCCGAGACACGATAAAAAGTCCGTCCTTCCTCTTTCCAGGAGTCCATTTCCTTGCCGTGCTCGCTCCAGAAATCATCGGCCAGCGCTGCCGCGCCGGTAAACAGGACATCGACGTCATCGAGGACCTTGTCGTTGAAATAGTCTTCCGCGTGGACACCGAGGATTGCCGCCTTGATGCGCAGGTTGATGTCTTTGGATACCAGCGTGACATGGCAATCGGATTGCTCGATCTGCAGGGACAGCGTGTTGGCAAGGATGGTGTTGTCGGCAACCGTCCCGGGCAAATCGTCCGGCAGTACATTGCCCACCGGCCGGGTCTGGAAAAACAGCCGGCCGGTCTGCGCCTTGGGTTTGCCATCGTCGTGAGTGCCGGTCGGCAAGGGAATGCCGTGGTCAATCTCATCCTTGCTGGCGTTTTCAATCAGCTCGTTAAAAAAACGGCTGATCTGGCGGACGTTGCGGGATTCTTCCGACATCCCCTTTTTCCGGGCGTCCAGTTCTTCCAGGACCACCATCGGAATGTGAATGTCGTGTTCGTCGAAACGGAAAATGGCCGCCGGGTCGTGCATCAATACGTTGGTATCGAGAACGAATACTCGGCGAGAAGTCGGGTCCGTCGGTGTCAAATCATTTCCTCCAGCAAAAACGATGCTTTAGTTACCAAGGGTTTTTACGGCATCCAGGACTTCGGCGACATGTCCCTTGACCCGAACCTTGCGCCATTCCTGGCGCAACACACCTTGTTGGTCAATCAAGAATGTGCTTCTTTCGATGCCCATGACCTTGCGGCCGTACATGTTCTTTTCCCGGATGACATCGAACAGCCGGCAGAGCTTCTCATCGGGATCCGACAACAAATCGAAGTTGAAGCCCTGTTTCTCGCGGAATCGCTCGTGTGACGACAAGCTGTCGCGGGAGACTCCAAAAACAACCGTCTTCCGCCGTTTGAATTTTGCGAGCTGGTCCCGAAAATCCTGCCCCTCGAGGGTGCAGCCCGGGGTGCTGTCCTTCGGGTAAAAATAGACGACCAGGTTTTTTCCGCGGTAGTCCTTGAGACTGACGGTATGGCCGCCGGTGGCGGCGACCGAAAAATCGGGCACTTTCTTTCCTATGCTGATTTTTGCCAAGGTTATATCCACTCAGGGCCCGACAAGGCGCTAACTTTTCACCGGTTCCATGATCGCGTCGAGGTTGATGGAATCGCAGAACTCGAGGAACTCTTCCCGCAGCGTCGAGATATGCGCCTGCGCGGGAATCTTGATGGCCATCTGCACGGCAAACATCGGCGCGCCGGTATGCGCGGCCGGATAGCTGCGGGTATTGAGTTCGGCGATCTCGATGTCGCGTTCGATAAAAAATCCGGTCAACTGATAAACGATCCCCTCCTGGTCCATGCACACCGCATCGATGAGGTAGGGCACGCGGTCCAGGTCGGTGGTCGTTTTCGACGCCAGGCGCAAGCGGATCAACAGACCCGACTCGTCGGCATAAACCTGCAGGCCTTTTTCCAGCTTGCCCGACGTGTGCCAGCCGCCGGCGACCATTAGCAACAAGGTGCATTCGCCGGCGACGACACTCATCCGGCTTTCGACGATGTTCCCGCCGCAATCGAGAATGATCTGGGTGATGTCGGAAATCAGGTCTGCCCGGTGCTCACCGAGTATAGAAATAACGATATTTTGTTTCATCTGCCTGGTTTGGGGTGCGGCGCTTTGCCTTTCGATCCCGGTCAGAGGCGACCTGCTCGCAGTGTACCGAGTTTAACGCGCTTGGCAAGCCGGAGAAAAATCGC
>BFAU01000177.1 GCA_008975185.1 bacterium MnTg04
ATGAGTTTGTCCTGCGCAACTGGCGGCTGGTCAAAGTGGCGACCACCAAGGCTCAGCGCAAACTGTTTTTTAACCTGCGCAAAGCCAGGAAAAATCTCAACTGGCTGAGCCTGGACGAAGCAAAGGCGGTCGCGGACGACCTCGGCGTTTCGACCCGAGAAGTTTACGAGATGGAGAAACGCCTGTCGGCGCGCGACCTGTCCCTGGATCCGGCGCCCGATGCCGGTGACGAGGAAAGCTATTCGCCGGCGGCCTATCTGCCCAGCCCGACTCCCGATCCGGCGCAACTGGTCGAGCAGGAAGACTGGCAACAGCAGTCCAGCATGCAACTGGCGGAGGCCATGGAAACGCTGGATGAACGCAGCCGCGATATTCTGCAGCGCCGCTGGCTGACCGATGAAAAAGACACTTTGCACAAACTGGCCGATGAATACGGCATCTCCGCGGAGCGGGTTCGTCAGGTCGAGGTAGCCGCGATCGGCAAATTGCGCAAAGCGATGGCGGATGGACCCCTTTTTTAGCCGGTTATCGGCACCAGCGTCAGCTCGACGCGGCGATTCAATAACTGGCCTTCACTGGTCGAGTTGTCTGCCACCGGCATCTCTTCGCCCAGCCCAACGGTAATGATCCGTAATGGCATCACGCCCTGGCTTTCCAGGTACCTGGCAACCGCGTCGGCGCGTTGTTCCGAGAGCGCCTGGTTGTAACCGTGCGACCCCCGGCTGTCGGTGTGACCGGCAACTTCGATCAGCGTCTTTTCAAACTCTTTGGTTACTTCGCCAACGCCGTCAAGCACGCGAAAGAAATCCCCGTTCAGGTTGGCGCTTGCGGTTTCGAAAGTAATGTTACCTGGCATGTTGAGCGTGATGTTGTCACCCACACGGGTAACGCTGACCCCGGTACCCGCCATTTTCTGGCGCAGCTTCGCTTCCTGGACATCCATGTAGTAACCAATACCGCCACCGGCAAGCGCGCCTATGCCAGCGCCAATCAACGCGTGTTGCCTGCGTTCGACCGCGTTGTCGCCGGTCACCAGCCCGACCACGGCGCCGGCGGCGGCGCCGATCAGCGCGCCCTTCGTCGCCTTGCTGGTCTGCGTTTCACCGGTGTAAGGGTTGATGGTTTCGCAACCGGTAGCAAGCACTGCCACCAGAAACATCGTGGATATAAGTGATAATCGGCTACTCATCGGAAATCCTCCCTGTTGTTCCGGCTTCATTGTATAACCAAACGCTGAATGAACGATGAACGGACAGACCACTCACCGATCAGAACCGTTCCGTATCTGCCGGTGGCGTCGTCGCTTTGACATAACCGCGCGGCCGTATCGCGACCGTGTTTTCGATATGCGTGCACTGGGTGCCGTCGGTCAGATAAAAACCGTATTCAAAAGTGGGGGTCGCCCGGCCCCGCTCCGCCAGTTCCGCCCGGATCTGCTCTTCCTGTTCCTTTTTCATGCTGAACCGCAACTCGAGATCGGTGCTGCCGCCGTGACGAAAATCTATAGTCATCGCCCGGGTCCAGGGCGCGTATCCCGGAAAAACCCGGGCGCACGCAAGCGCCGCAATCGGATCCGCGAGCGCCGCCTGGTAGCCGCCGAACATGACCCCGCCCGGGTTTCTTGAAATCGTATTCAACGGCAGCAACATGCGAATTTCCCGCCAGTCCTCGCTGATTTCCAGCACCTTGATTCGCATCAGGAAAAAGGGCGGATAAAGCTCCATCCGCCGGGCATCGCTCAGAAAGCTGGAGTTGGCGAAATACTGCAGGACACGCTGCCCCAGGTTCAGTCGTAGATTCATCCGTGCTCCTGATTCCAGATCCGATTTTTGACGTCCCGGACTTGCCCGCATCTCTTCCAGGACGTACATTTAGCGTATCGATTTACGGGAGATTATCATGCGCCCAGCCGACGACTGGTTCAACGATTATGGCGAAAGCCATCAGAACCCAACCAACAAGACCATCCACTGGATTTGTGTGCCGTTGATACTGCTGACGGTGTTCGGCATGCTCTGGGCGACACCGGTACCCGCCGCGATGGCCAGCGTGTCGCCGTGGCTGAACTGGGCCACCATCGTCATGGTTCTCGCCCTGGTCTATTACTTCGCTTTGTCTCCCTCGCTGGGAGCGGGGATGAGTATCGTGCTGGCGCTGTTTGCCTATATCCTGCACACGCTGGCAGCCGCCGGCTTGCCCATGATGATTGCATCGGTCAGCGTATTTGTGCTGGCCTGGATAGGCCAGTTTGTCGGTCATCGAATCGAAGGCAAGAAACCCAGTTTCTTCAAGGATATCCAGTTCCTGATGATCGGTCCGATCTGGTTGCTCGGCTTTATTTACCGCCGCATGGGTGTGAATTACTAAGCTGTAAACCAGCGGTTCTACCGTGATCCCCTGACAAGCTCGGCTACCGCTTCCGCCACCTTGTCATGCACATCGATGTCCAGCGCATCCGGGACCAGGTCATCCGGCCCGGCCAGTTCCGCGAGTGTATGCGCCGCCACCAGCAGCATTTCCCGGGTAAAGGATCTGGCCCTGGCCGCCAGCGCTCCCTTGAACAATCCCGGAAATCCGAGCACATTGTTGATGCCCTTGCCATCGGCGGCAAAAGCCGCGCCTTGTTCAAGCGCAATGGTCGGTTCGATTTCCGGGTCGGGGTTGGACAGGGCCAGGATCACCTGGCCATCCCTGACCCACTCGGGCTTGATCAGGTTTTTGACCCCGCTGGTCGCAATCACAAAATCGGCGCGCGCCATCAGTTCCTCGATAGCGACCGCTTTGCCACCGAGTTTCTCGAGCCGTTGCCGGGCATCGGCTTTGAGATCCGTGCCGAGAACCTCGCAGCTACCCTGGGCCTTTAACAAGCTGACGATGCCGATGCCGGCGGCGCCGAGGCCGATCTGCCCGATGACAGCTCCCGGCAAAGTCTTGCCTACCCTCTTTGCCGCATTGATCAGCGCGGCCAGCGCCACCACGGCGGTGCCATGCTGGTCGTCATGCAGGACCGGAATATCCAGCCTTTTCTTCAACTGTTGCTCGATCTCAAAGCACTCCGGCGCCTTGATATCCTCCAGTTGTATGGCCCCGAACGATTGCGCTATGGCCTCGATCGTATCGACGATTTTCTGCGGGTCCTTGCTGTCCAGCAATATCGGCACCGCCGATAATCCCGCCAATTCCGCGAACAAGGCGGCCTTGCCCTCCATGACCGGCATCCCGGCCACCGGCCCGATATCGCCCAGACCGAGTATCGCGGTACCGTTGGTCACGACCGCGACCGTCTTGTGGATATTGGTATACAGTCGCGCCTTCTCTGGATCATCCTGTATCGCCAGGCAAACGCGGGCCACGCCCGGCGTGTAAATATCGCGCAGGATTTGCAGCGACGATATGCGGACCCGCGACCGGGTCTCTATTTTTCCGCCGAGATGACGATCGAAGACACGATCCGATTTGCCGAGAAAGCGGGCGTTGGGCAAAGCGTCGATTTTCTGGAACAGGCTGCGATCGGTCTCCTCATCCATTTCCAGCGTGATTTCCCAGACCGTTTTGCCCTGCTCGCGGCGCAACGACTGCAAGTGTTCCACGACCAGGCCATCATCGGCAATGACCTGCAAAATGCTGACCAGGCTGCCGGCTTTCTGCACAGATTCGATGACCAGTATCTCGGGGATTTTCATTGTGATCTCCGCTATCGATTGCCTACAGCTTATGCTCTGTGGCGTCCATTAAAAAGTGCCGACAGAAGCCGGCCTGCCGCTTCAATGCCCTGGCAAATGCGGTATTATTGCGCGCCTTGCAAGGCAGGAGTTCACCGTGCCCCTCAATCCCCTGGATTTGTACGACATTCGCGATCAGCTGTCAGAGGACGAGCAACTGGTGCAGGACAGCGTCGGCCGTTTTGTCGACGAAAAAGTCTTGCCGATCATCGGCAAGTGCTTTGAGGATCATCGCTTCCCCGACGAACTGGTCCCGGAAATGGCCAGCATGGGTCTGCTGGGCAGCTCCCTCGAAGGTTATGACTGCGCGGGCCTGAATGCTGTCAGTTATGGCCTGATCTGCCAGGAACTCGAGCGCGGCGACAGCGGTTTGCGCTCGTTTGCCTCGGTGCAGAGCAGCCTGGTCATGTACCCGATCCATGCCTTTGGCAGCGAAGAGCAGAAACAGAAGTGGCTGCCGCCGCTGGCGCGGGCCGAGGCGATCGGGTGTTTCGGCCTGACCGAGGCGCACGGCGGGTCGGACCCGTCGAACATGAAAACGACCGCAAAAAAAGACGGCGACCACTGGATTCTTAATGGCTCCAAGATGTGGATCACCAACGGCAATGTGGCCGATATCGCCGTGGTCTGGGCGGACACCAAGGACGGCATCCGCGGGTTTATCGTCGAAAAGGACATGGAAGGGTTCTCCGCCGAGGAAATCAAGCACAAGTTTTCGCTGCGTGCGTCGGTGACCTCCAGCCTGTTTTTCGACAATGTCCGGGTTCCCGATGCCAACCTGTTGCCTGGCGCGAAAGGTCTCAAGGGCCCGCTTAGCTGCCTGACCCAGGCGCGTTATGGCATCACCTGGGGAGTGATCGGCGCGGCCCAGGCCTGCCTGCAGGAAGTGCTGGATTACACCGGTACCCGGGTCCTGTTCGGCAAACCACTCAACCAGACGCAGACGATACAAATTCGTCTGGCCGACATGGCTCGCCGTATCACCACCGCGCAATTGATTTCCTTGCAACTCGGGCGCTTGAAAGACGCCGGCAAAATGAGCCCTGCACAGGTATCGCTGGCCAAGTGGAACAATGTGCGCATGGCGCTTGATATCGCGCGCGATGCGCGGGACATGCTCGGTGGCGCGGGGATCAGCGCCGAGATGTCGGCGATACGGCACATGCTCAACCTCGAAAGCGTGATCACTTACGAGGGCACCGAGACCGTGCACCAGCTCACGATCGGCAAGGAGCTGACCGGCGTCAGCGCCTTCTGAATCATTGCTGAGAGATCGGCTTCGCATTGCGCGGATCCGGCAATGCTACGACCCCCACGAGAGACCTGAATCCCGGTGAAGCTCACAGACCAGAAAGAGCACCGTAAGGTCTGGCGGATCGCCGCGCCGCTGATTCTTTCCAATATCACCGTGCCCTTGCTTGGCATGGTGGACACGGCGGTCATGGGTCATTTGCCCGACCCGCGCTATCTGGGCGCCGTCGCGATCGGCGCGACGATTTTCAGCTTCCTGTTTATCGGCTTCAATTTCCTGCGCATGGGCACGACCGGCGTGATCGCCCAAGCCCATGGTGCGGGAGACGACGACCGCATCCGGGCCGGGCTCGGCCAGGCCGCGCTGCTCGCGGTCGGTATCGGCGCGCTGCTGATATTGTTGCAAAACCCGTTGCGTGACGCGGCCATGTGGCTGTTGAGCCCGGACGCTGAGATCCTGCCCGAAGCCAGCATCTATTTCTCGATCAGGATCTGGGGCGCGCCGTTTACGCTGCTCAACTTCGCCCTGATCGGCTGGTTTATCGGCATGCAGTCGGGGCGCGGCCCGCTTTACCTGATGCTGACGATCAATCTCAGCAATATCCTGCTCGATCTGTTGTTCGTCGTCGGCATCGGCATGACCGCCGATGGCGTGGCGCTGGCCTCGGTCATCGCCGAGGCTTGCGGCAGCGGTCTGGGTTTATGGCTGGCGGCGAGCCTGCTGCGCGGCCATCCGGGACGCTGGTCACGCGAGCGCCTGGGTGATCGGGTCGCACTCAAACGCCTGCTGCATGTCAACAGCAACCTGCTGGTGCGCACGCTGAGCCTGATGTTCGCCTTTGGCTTCCTGATCGCACAAAGCTCCCGACAAGGCCAGATCATCCTCGCGGCTAATGCAGTCATGATGCAGTTCCAGTACCTGATGGCCTACGCCCTGGATGGCTTCGCGAATGCGGCCGAGGCGCTGGTCGGCAAAGCGATCGGCGCTCGCGACCGCAAGGCGTTTGATCGGGCGGTGCGCGTGTCGTTGACCTGGTCGTTGATTGTGGCGGCGATATTTTCGCTGGTCTTTTTGTTGTTCGGTCGCAGCATCGCCAACCTGCTCACTACACTGCCGGACGTCCGCGCAGCACTCTATCTGTATCTGCCATGGATGATCGTCTC
>BFAU01000178.1 GCA_008975185.1 bacterium MnTg04
GCGCGGGCGAGTCGTAAAATGTTCCTACCATCGGTGCGGTTACGTTGTGGCCGCCGGTACCGGTCTCGACGGCCGGTGCCGAGGCTACGGTGGCGGTCGCGGAAGCCGGCGCCTGTACGGTTTCCGGCGCCAGTGCCGCCGGTGCAGATAAGGCAGCCGCGGGATAACGGCGGATGCGCACCGAATCTTCCCCTTCGGTGATTTCAAGTTCCGCGATACCGGATTCCTGGAGGAGTTCAATCAGTTTTTTGACTTTACGAATATCCATGGGGTTTACTCTGGTTGTTTTTCGGCCGCAGCGGCCAGGTGCTGGATCGCTGCCTGCAGCGCCAGGCAATAACTGTGTGGCCCGAACCCGGCAATTACACCCAGCGCGATGTCGCTGAAGAAACTTTGTCGCCGGAACGGTTCCCGCGCCGCGGGGTTGCTCATGTGTACTTCGAAAAACGGTGTCCCGGTGGCCAGCAGGGCGTCGCGCAAGGCGACGGAGGTATGGGTAAACGCAGCCGGGTTGAACAGGATCAAATCGGTGCCATCGTCTCCACAGCCATGGATCCTTTGCAACAACTCGTGCTCTGCATCACTTTGATAACTGCCAAAACTGTGTCCGGCTTCTTTCGCCAGGCCGGATAATTCGTTCTCGATGTCCGCGAGCGTGCGCTTACCGTAGAGGTGAGTCTCCCTTTGCCCCAGCAGGTTCAGGTTGGGGCCGTTGAGCAGCAGTATCTGGGCCATTTCTTATGATATCGCCGAAGTTACCGGCAATATTACACATTTTAGCAGCAGATTTGCGACAATTTTAGTCCATGGCCTCCAGGAGTGTCTGCGCCCCGGCGAAATCGATGGCCCCGTTCTCGGTTTGCCAGAGGATGTCGATAATCCGCGCGGCCTGATCCGCGTGGAGTTCGCCAATATGATTGTGCAAGGTCCGCCCGTCGCTGAGGCTGAAAACCGTGCCAGGCAGAACGATCAGGTCCAGGCCGAACGCTTCCGCTACATCCATCGCGTCCTGCTCGCCGACCAGCACCGGGTAATTCATTGCCATTGCCTTCGCGTACTCCTCAACCGCGTCCGGAAAATCCAGCGCGATGCCGATTAGCTGCAAGCCGGCGGCAGCGTGTTCCAACTGCATTTCCATGAGCATCGGGATTTCCCGCCGGCACGGTGCGCACCAGGTCGCCCAGAAATTGACCACCAGGGGTTTTCCCTTCCATTGCCGCGACGACACCGGCACGCCCTCGGGTGATATCAATTCGAACGTCGGACGCAGACCACCCGGGCCGACGGTCGCGGATTGCGCGGCTGGCGCCGCACCCGCGGGATACCTCTGGCTGCTTCCCTGGTACTCATTCCAGACCTGGAACGCGATAAAGCCGACGATCGCCGCCGTGCTCAAGACCAGCGTGTGTTTGAGGGTCTTTTTGAATGCCATGCTCAACGCGTCCCGAACGCTTCTGAAATGTGGCTGGAAAATTCATCTGCCGGCCTGAACCCGACGACCCGGTATCCTTGCAATTCCCGACCCTGGCGATCGAAAAACACGATGGTCGGTGGACCGTATATCCCGAAATGCGCGAGCAGTTCCTGGTCGATCTCGTCGTTCGCGGTGACATCGGCCTGCAGTAACAGCGCATCGCCAAGCGCAGCCTGGACCGCCGGGTCGGTAAAGGTGTATTCCTCCATTTCGATACAGGAAACGCACCAGTCGGCATAAAAATCGAGTAACGCGGGAGTTTGTTCCGCTGCCGCCGCCGCCAGGGCTTGTTCCAGGTCAGCCACGCTTTTAATGCGCTGGAAAGAGACATGGTTTGGCTGGTGCCCGGTGATCGACTGGACGGGCCGCAAGGGATTCGAGCCGCCGGCGATGGCGCCGGCGATCGCCAGCAACCCGTATATAAGCGCGCCCAGCGCCACGGCCTGGCGCAGGCGACGCAACGGGCCCGCGCCGGTATCGTTTTGCCGCGGGGCGCCCAGGTAATACGCGCCGACCAACGCCGTGGCGCCCCATAGGGCGAGCGTTACCGGACCGGGAATTACCCGTCCGACCATCCACACCGCGACCCCCAGCAGCATCACGCCGAACATCGCTTTCACGGTGACCATCCAGGCCCCGGCCTTGGGCAGCAACTTGCCGGCCGATGCTCCGACCACCAGCAGCGGGGTGCCCATCCCCATGCTCAGCGAAAACAGCGCCAGACCGCCGCGAGTAACGTCGCCAGCCTGGCCGATCACCGTCAAGGCGGCGACCAGCGGCGGTGCGACGCAGGCCGTAACGATCAGCGCGGACAACGCCCCCATGATCGCCGTGCCCAGGAACGTGCCTCTTTTCTGCTTGCCCGCGGCATCGCTGGCCCGGGACTGCAGCACGCTCGGCATCTGGATTTCGTAAAAGCCAAACATGGACAGCGCCATCGCCACGAACAGCGCGGCAAACAGGCCGATGATCCATGGCTGTTGGAATACGGCCTGTGCTTGTTGCCCCACGCTGGCGAATGCCGCGCCGGCGATGGTGTAGGTCAGCGCCATGCCCAGCACATAGACCAGGGACAGGCTGAAAGCTCGTGCGGTCGTCACATCTTTGCCCTGGCTGGCGATGATGCCGGACAAAATGGGCACCATCGGCAAGACGCAGGGCGTAAAGGCCAGCAACAAGCCAAAGCCAAAGAAGGTCGCGATAAATACCAGCGGGCTGGAATTTTTTACCAGTTCGGAAAGTTTATCGGTTTCCGATCGTTTGGGCGGAGGCCTGACTGAATCGACGCTGGTTTCCGGCAGATCGAGCACCGCCATCCGGGTTCCCGGCGGATAACAGATCGCGCCCACCGCGCACCCCTGGTAACCGAGGCTGAGACCGACAACCCCGGCCCCGGGCCCGGCCCGCGATAGCGGAATCCTGATCTCTACCTGTTCGTAATAGACTTCCATTTCGCCAAAATTGCGATCGCTTTCTATGACGCCTGGCGGCAGATCCAGGGGCCCTGGCTGGGCGATCCGGCTGTCCGTGGCAGCGGTAAATTTTTCTGCGTAAAGGTAATAGCCATCTGCGATCAGCCAGCGGGCGACGACGGTATAAGCGCCCTCCATCCAGGTCTCGAGCTGGAATGCCTCTTCCTCGGGCAGGAAATCCTGACCGCCGGCATTACCCGGTTCAGCGAGCAGAGCCAGCAGCTTGTTCTCCGCTACGGTCGACGTTTCCGCCAGGCGGACGGTCTCCGTCCACGTCAACGGCACATAACAAAAACCATAATCGGCGCAGCCTTGCAGTTTCATTTCCAGTTCGAAAAATTCGCCCGCTGAATTTCCCTGATAGGGAATGCTGACGGTAAATTTTTCTCGAAAAATTTCCTGGCGGCCAAAAAACTCATCTTCATGCATTTCGCCAGGTGGATAGAGCGGTTCACCGAGTTTGATCCCCGCTGTCCGGCTGGCAAACGAGAATCGATGTTTGTACAGATAAAACTCGGGCAGGACCGACCAGTGGATCAATACATGGCCCGGTCGTGCTTCTATTTCATACTCGAAGACTTCGTCCGGTGGCGGCGGCACGAAATCGCCGGCCGCTTGAACGGCCAGCGGCGCCAGCAACATGATCAGCAAGGCATATTTGATTTTTTCAATCATCGTTCGGGGCACTCTCTTGTTCCGTCAGTCCAGGTGTTTCGTCCATGCTTTCATCGATCCAGCGCAAATAGTCCTTGCTGCCTTGGACCACCGGCAAAGCGATAATTTCCGGAACATCGTAGGGGTGGTTTTCCGAAATTGCGGCGCTTAGTGCAGGAAACCGGTCGCGGCGCGTTTTTATCACCAGCAGAGCTTCCTGATCGTGTTGAATGTGTCCGCGCCACCAGAAACTGGATTCGATTCCCGGGACGCAATTCACGCAAGCCGCCAGGCGCCTTGCCAACAGCATTTCAGTCAGTTTCCCGGCGGCATCGGGTGGGCAGGTGCAAAAAACCACCAGGTATTCGGATTCCATGCTGGTCCCAAGTTTGAGCGGGCGGCACAGGATACCCGCCCGACCCGGCCATGTCACTGGCTCAGGACCGTTAGCCCTTGAAAAACCTGAACTCGCCGCTATTATTAGCACTCCTCCATGGTGAGTGCTAATTGCTCGCCTGGACAGCAATCGCTGCTTGGTAGCGGTTTTTTAATTAAATCAATCAGTTAGGGAGATCTTAACGATGAATATTCGTCCCCTGCACGATCGGGTGATCATCAAGCGGATGGAAGAAGAGCGGACTTCAGCCGGCGGTATCGTGATACCGGACAGCGCGGCCGAGAAGCCGATCAAGGGTGAAGTGGTAGCGGTAGGCAACGGCAAGATTCTGGAAAGCGGCGATGTTCGTGCCCTGGACCTGAAAGTTGGCGACAAAGTGCTGTTTGGCAAGTACAGCGGCACCGAAGTCACGGTCGATGGCGACGATCTGCTGGTCATGCGTGAAGAAGACGTGATGGCGGTTCTCGAAGGCTAACTCCGATCCAATCGTTTTAATCAATATATTTTAAAGAGGAATAATTCAATGCCAGCCAAAGAAGTAAAATTCGGTGACGACGCACGTCGCCTGATGTTTCGAGGCGTCAATATCCTGGCTGATGCGGTCAAGCTGACCCTGGGCCCGCGTGGCCGCAATGCGATGCTCGACAAGAGCTTCGGTGCGCCCACCGTGACCAAGGACGGTGTATCCGTCGCCAAGGAAATTGAGCTCAAGGACAAGTTTGAAAACATGGGCGCTCAGATGGTCAAGGAAGTGGCGTCGCAGACCTCGGACGAGGCAGGCGATGGCACCACGACCGCGACGGTACTGACCCAGGCGATTCTTCGTGAAGGCCTGAAATCGGTGGCCGCCGGCATGAACCCGATGGATCTGAAGCGGGGTATCGAGAAAGCGACCATAGCCATCGTGGAACAGCTCAAGAAACTGTCGCAGCCCTGTGAAGATCGCAAGGCGATCGCGCAGGTCGGAACGATTTCCGCGAATTCCGATACCAGTATCGGTGAAATCATCGCATAGGCGATGGAGACCGTTTA